>JAEZDC010000058.1 GCA_023429825.1 Bacteroidota bacterium
ATGTGCAGGTTGTGTTCTTAGATTAGCGACAGAAATAGTAACGACTCCTTTTGTTTTGTTTTGAAGATCGGCATTAGGAAGTACAACGATACTATCTATGTAATTCAACCCGGCTTTATTCAGATGATTTATCAAAGCCGTTTTTGCCTCGGCAGATATTGTCTCCCCTTTTACAACATTCCCTTTTTGCTCAACAGCAAACAATACTGTTCTCTTATCCGGAGCATACTGTTTTGTAACAGAATCAATATAGGATTGAAAAGAACCCCGTGAAGTAGTCGCTGTTCTTTTTGTTGAAGAACAAGCAAACAAAACGAAGCAAACGAATACTAAGAGATATCGCACAGATAAAAATTTCAACTAAGATACATTGCTATGCGGTAACAGAGGATGCGCTTAACACTTTCTTGATCGCAGCCACCATTTTTTCGCCTTTCTCTTTGATCTGTTCTTCTGTCCACGTAAGCGAGATAGAAGTGGATATACATCTGCTCATCACTGCATCACTGGTTGAGAAATCACGTGTTTGCAGTTTCAGCACCGCTTCTTTCTGCAAATCATTCATTGCACTTAGTGCAGTTGCCTTTTTCAGATGATCCCATTTGCGGATGTAATGCCAGTTGTTATCGAACCAATAAAAATTTCCTGCTAAAATTCCCTGTGCTTTCATTTCAGCAACAACAGCTCTCGTGATATCCTCTGTTGGTAAGAACCAACTAATGAAAGTGCAGCTATCACCTGCAGGATCGGGAATCACCCTGAAAGTAATTTCTGGAAGTTGAGATAAAATGTTCTTTAATTGTTGATGATGCTTCTTTTGTATCGCTAAGAAGTTGTTCAGTTTCTTTATCTGTGCCAACCCAATGGCCGCATGCAATTCACTAATTCTATAATTATATCCGATGAATGGATGAAGATCAGCACCTCTGTCAACCCCTAAATGATCATGCCCATGATCAGTATATCCATCACACTTTACATAGAGATCTTTATCATTCGTCATCACCACACCGCCTTCGCCGCAAGTCATTGTTTTTACAAAATCGAAAGAAAATGTTCCGGCAGCGCCGATAGTTCCTACCATCTTTCCTTTGTAAGTAGCACCTATGCTTTGACAAGCATCTTCTAATAAGATCAAATTGTGTTCGGCGCATATATCAACCAGTGCATCAATATCAGCCATACTGCCGCACATGTGTACAGGCATCACACATTTTGTTTTGGATGTGATGGCTTTTTTTACAGCCTCAGGATTTAATGTGAGTGTTTCATCTACATCAACTAAAACAGGAACGGCACCTACACTCAGCACTGCTTCAAAACTTGCAACAAAAGTGAATGAAGGCATGATGATCTCATCACCATAACCAATACCTAATGCTGCCATCGCAGTAGTCAAAGCACTCGTACCGCTACTGGTGAGTTGTGCATACTGGCAACCGAATGTATCGCAGATGGCCTTCTCTAATTCTTTTGACTTCCACACACCTTTCCTGGGTCCGTCAAAACCATAACGCATCAATATTCCGGTTTCCATTACATCATTGATCTCTTTTCTTTCTTCGGGGCCAAACATTTCAAATCCAGGCATAATCTATAGTTTACAGTTAATAGCTGATAATTCGGCGTCAAAGGTAACTGAATGTAAAATATTACATAAGCAACAGATGTACTACCAAGTGGCAGTATCAGTTTGTGTTCTTAGGTTGTTGAAAGATGGAAGTAATATCAAGGGTGGCGAAATCAATACCTGATTGCTCGACCAGGCTCATGATTTCTAGGTTCACCCGCTGCTTCATTTCGTTAAACTCATCATCGCTTAAAAGCATATCGGTAAAATACTCTACCAATACGACGTTGGCATTCTTTCCTGTTTCACTGAAGTATACTGAACTTTTAACGATGTGGTCTTTCTGCAAAACCTTTTTTACATCTTCAATAAATCTTTTAAGGTCAGAGGTAGTAACTGAAAGTTTGAGTTCTAATCTAAGTTCTGCTTTACGTTGCGTTCGCAGACTGATATTGTCTACAATGCTATCTACCATTTGTTTATTAGGAACGGAGATATAGGTTTTATCATTTGTTCTGATCCTCGTACTTCTCAAACCGATCTTTTCAACCGAGCCGGTGAAATTGTGAACTTTCACTGTATCGCCTGTAACAAAAGGCTTGTCAAAGAAGATAATGAATGAAGCAATAAGATTCTCAAGACTTTCTCTTGTAGCCAAAGCAACTGCGGCACCAACGATGCTTAAGCCCGTGAGCAGATTACCGATCTTTTGATTGAATGCAAACTTCAACAACAGCAGAAACCCAACGATTACTAACAACACTTTAAAAAAGTCTTTGAAGAATACGATCAATTGATTGTCTGCCTGGTCATTAGTAAGATTTGCTCTTTCCGCTAGTATCATTGCAATGAATTCTATGATCCGTAAGCACAGCCAGATAAAAGCGATGATCAATGTAGCTGCTGCAAAAGATTCGATCAATTGATGTAATGTGATCTTATAGATCGGTACATTCCAGGCACCGGGATATTTTAGTTTATCAAAGGCAATGATGATAACAAGTATAAGCAGGAAAGTTTCAAGGGGCGCAACGACCAGATTGATGAACGATTGACGCCTTACAGATTTCCCCGCTTTTGTAACCAGTCGACATAAAACGCCAGCCAGGTATTTAGAGATAAATCGTTTTACAATCAAAGCCAATACGATTACTCCTAAAACATACAGATAGGCCTCAATGGTGTTGTCCAATAATCTATACTTCAGAAAATCCTTCATGCTGCAAATTAATAAGCATCATAGATTTCCAGCCGATCGGGGAAAAGAATATATGTTTTACTGAATTGATGCTGAAGTTTATAAGCCTGGCTTATATCTACAATGCATTTACGCTTGGCGAAGCTTAACTGCTTAGGTTTTGCAGAAACAATGCACGAATCTTCTCTTCCAACAAGGCTTTCATTGATCACCTGTACATCTTTCCAGTTAGGGAAAGAATGCTTATTTCTGAAAGCGCCGTAATAATCAAATACAAACCAACCAAGTTTATTGTCGTAGAGATACAGGGATTTACTATCATCAATAATAGCAGCAGGTGACGGGGTTTCATCTAAGGATTGGCGCATGTCAGCAGATTCAAGAAGCACTTTACCAGTCTCGTCAATTTTTTTGATCTTACTATCCAATTCATCAAACACCCAGATATTGTTATCATACGAAAGACCAATTGCTGTTGCCTGCAAGATATTTTGTTTACGCAGATCAATAGTATTTTGAACGGATAAGAATCTATCAAGCACCAAAATGGATGAAAAGTCTTTGTAGTACACCAATATTTTAAGTGGATTCGTTACATCCACGTAACTGATCTTTCCAAACCTTTTTACATCATTGAATACTCCTGCGCTATCCCCATTGGGATTTAGCTTCTTGACCTGGTTATTATTTGTGATCAGATAGATGTTTCCGAGATTGTCTACAGAAAAATTCCGGAACGCTCCCTTTACCTGTTTATTTAATTTGATGCGAAAGGCGGTATCCTGGGCAGAGATATTAAGAGCAAGAAATAAAAATGATATAATAAAGATTAGCCTTCCCATTTTTTCAACTGCAGATCGTTTCCATCAAATTCTGCATAGGTGAAGTTACGTATCCAATCACCCAGATTAATATAACGACTGTTATTGTTAAGTTTAAGATCAAGTGGAAGGTGGCGATGCCCGTAAATAAAATAATCAAAGTGTTCTTTTGCAAGCACTTCTTTCGAATATATGATGAGCCATTCTTTCTCCTCTCCTAAAAATATCTCATCCGTATTGCCAGTCTTCGCCCTGCTTTTACTGCTGAAATAATTGGCTACGCTGATGCCTAGTGTTGGATGAAGCATGCCGAACAACCATTGACAAACGGGGTTTCTGAATATTTTTTTTAATGCTTTGTAGCCATGATCGCCAGGACCCAGGCCATCACCATGTGCGATATAGAATTTCTTTCCATTGAACTGAAATACTTGTGGATGATGATATAGGGCCATCCCCAGTTCTTTTTGAAAGTAATCTTTCACCCACATATCATGATTGCCTACGAAAAAATGAAGTGGAATTCCTGCGTCTGAAATTTCTGCCAATTTTCCAAGTAGTCTTGTATATCCTCGTGGAACGACTTTTTTGTATTCATACCAGAAGTCAAACATATCACCCAGTAAAAAAATGGCTGTTGCAGAATCTTTGATCGAATCAAGAAAGGCAACTATCTTCTTTTCCCTGACAAGCGATCTTTCTTCATCAGGAGCACCAAGATGAAAATCGGAAAGGAAGTAAATTTTCTTATCAGGGGATGCAGTCATGCAGTTACTGAGCTTTGTTTCGTTCAACTAAAAAGCAGAACACTTCCTTGGGTCCATGCACACCTACCACTAATGTTTTTTCAATATCAGCAGTTCTGCTGGGTCCTGTGGCAAGAGAGATTGAAGAAGGAAGCCCCTGTTCTTTATATTTCTTTTTTAAGAACTCAAGCCCATCATTAATATCATACACCAACTGATCGGTGTATGCAATGCATAGATGAACCGGCGCATACACACTTGTTGTTCTTCCGCTTCTTGAACCTGAACTTAGGAGAATACTTCCTGTTCTTGCTACCAGCAACTCGCAGGTCGTAATTGAAGCATCACATTGCTTAACATCAGCAGCATCAAAATTGGTGTAGCCATTTTGAGATAAAGTATGCTTCAGCTCCGGCTCCCTGCAAAAAATGTTTTTCCAATTTCTTGTAGTAGCTAACTGGTTCAGTTGTTCTGAAAGTTCCTTTTCATCCGCACAGTAAGAGAACTTTCCCAAGAGCTTCGTAAAGTGTTCTGCAAATTCCATTTCCAGTTCATCCTGCTGTGGCTGATAAACACTGTCATAGTTTTTATCAACCTCCGGAAATGGAGCAGGCACCGGTGTTGCCAGTGCCTGTCTTATTTTTTTTAAAATATTATTTTTTGGAGATGTTGCCACGCCGCTAAGTTAGCCACACCCTATCAATCAACAATTGTTTTTTCAGGTGGTGCAGAAACATCAGGCAATGAATTGTCTACATGTGGCTTCTTATCTTCAAAAGGTCTTTTACCGATCAGCTCTTCCACATCGCTTTGATGTAAAACTTCTTTATCTAAGAGTTCTTTGGCCAGCTTTTCAACTTCTGCCCTCTTTTCAGTAAGTAGTTGCTTCGTTCTTACATAAGCAATATCGATCAACTTCCTCACTTCTTCATCGATCATTTTTCCGGTCTCTTCGCTAAAGGGTTTTGTGAATTGATTTTCCTGAGAAGGATCATAATAACTCACATTACCTACTTTATCATTCATTCCGTAAACAGTAATCATAGAATAAGCGATCTTGGTGATCTGCTGAAGGTCATTACTTGCACCGGTTGAAATTTTACCAAAGAAAATTTCCTCTGCAGCTCTTCCACCTAAAGTCATACATACCTGGTCCATCAACTGTTCTGTTGTATAGAGGTATTGCTCTTTAGGAGTGTATTGCGCATATCCCAATGCTGCAGTACCTCTTGGAACGATAGTGACTTTTAATAATGGATATGCATGCTCTAGGAACCATCCACAAACCGCATGACCAGCTTCGTGGTAAGCAATCACTTCTTTTTCCTCAGGTAAGATGATCTTATTCTTTTTCTCCAAACCACCGATAACTCTATCAATTGCATCTTGGAAATCGCTCATATCCACTGCATCTTTTCCTTTTCTTGCAGCGATCAAAGCAGCTTCGTTACAAACGTTAGCGATATCAGCTCCTGCAAAACCAGGCGTTTGTTCTGCGAGTTTGAATATGTTGAGTTTTTCAGAAACTTTAATGGGCTGCAGGTGCACCTTGAAAATGTCTTCTCTTCCTTTTACATCAGGACGATCTATGGTGATCTGCCTGTCAAAACGGCCCGGACGCAAAAGGGCTGTATCCAATACGTCAGGTCTGTTAGTAGCTGCAAGAATGATGATACCGCTTTCGCCGCTGAATCCATCCATTTCCACCAGCAACTGGTTCAATGTATTTTCTCTTTCATCATTACTCATGATCGCATTTCTTCCTCTTGCTCTACCGATGGCATCGATCTCATCAATGAAGATGATACAAGGAGATTTTTCCCTCGCTTGTTTGAAAAGATCTCTCACACGGCTGGCACCAACTCCCACAAACAATTCAACGAAATCGGAACCGCTCATGCTAAAGAATGGAACCTGTGCCTCACCAGCCATCGCTTTTGCGAGCAAGGTTTTACCGGTTCCCGGAGGACCGACCAATAAAGCACCTTTAGGTATCTTACCACCAAGTGCGGTATATTTTTTTGGATTCTTTAAAAAGTCAACGATCTCCATCACCTCCACTTTTGCTTCATCCAATCCTGCAACGTCTTTGAAAGTGATGTTTACTTTAGTGCCCTTTTCAAATAACTGAGCTTTTGATTTACCAATATTGAATATACCACCAGGGCCGCCGCCACCAGCTGGTCCACCCATCTTTCTCATCAACAGGATCCAAAGGCCTACGATCAACAACAACGTAACAAATGTGTTAGCTAAAGGACCAAACCATTCTCCTTCATCATCTGTTCTTGTCTTGATTTCGGCTATACCTGGGTTATTAGTATAAAACCTGTTGAGGTTGTTATTGAAACTTTCCCAATCAGTTACTTTAAAATCAAACAAAGGACCTTTTGCTTCTTCAGCAGTAACATTCTTGTTGTTTCGAAGTTTTACGTATTCCGCCTTACCTGTTGCTTCGGGTTTTAAGAACACTCTTACCAACTCCTTATTCCGAACTTTTTGAATCATACTAACATCGCCTTTTTGCACCATTGCAAAAAAGTCCTGGTCAGTAATTCTAACAGTATTACCTGAGCCCCAACTATTAAAGAATTGTGCGCCGATCAATACAATTGCTATCAGCGCATATATCCAGTATATACTAAATCGGGGCCCCTTTCTTCCTTTTTCGTCTCCTCTTTCCCTGTCCGGTAGGTTCGGTCTCATATTTCTATCGTCTTGTGCCATATGGTTGTAATGTATTTAAGGGTATTAATCTTTATGGTCTGTGTGCACTGCATCACTCCACATTTCTTCCAGTTTATAAAACTTTCTTGTTTCGGGCTGCATTACGTGCACAACTATGTTCACATAATCTATCAGCACCCATTGCAACGCCTGTTTTCCTTCATGCCTATAGGGCGACTCACCAATAACCTGCTTCACCTCCTGCTCCACATTATCGGCAATCGCACGGATCTGTGTGGTACTTGTCGCTTCGCAAACGACAAAAAAATCCGCTACCGCTTCCGGTATCTTTCGCAAATCGAGCGATATAATATTCTCGCCTTTTTTATCCTGAATTGCTTTAATGATGGTTTTGTAAATCCGCGAATTCTTTGTGAGCTTACTATCACTTTTCTTTTGCCGGGATTTTAAAACAGAGAGTGCCAAATACGTCAGTCTTTTTAGTGGTTATTCTTTTTATTTATGAGGCCAGCTACTGTCCTCTGCTCATCTCCGTTGTGTCACTCACTTGTACGTCCTGTTCTTTATTGAACGTTTTGATGCTCCACAACTTAAATTTGCCCAAAAGTAGTAATTCTTTTGCCTAACGCTCAAAACTCCGCTACCATTGGAGAACCTTTTACAGTTCTAAGCAAGGTTGACAGCACCAACAACTATGCCATGGCAATGGTTCAAAATCAACTGGCAGCGCATGGAACTGTATACTTTACGCACCTGCAAACTGCAGGCAAAGGTCAACGTGGTAAAGCATGGAAAGCTACAGCAGGATTAAACCTTATGCAGTCGGTTGTTTTAGACGCTTCACCTTTCAATATCGGTAACCCGTTCACGCTTTCAGCTATCGTTGCGAATGCTTGTTATGATTTTTATAAAGCCTACGCGGGTGACGAAACGTGTATCAAATGGCCAAATGATATTTATTGGAATGACAGAAAGGCAGGGGGCATCTTAATTGAAAATGTGATCAAAGGAAGCACCTGGACATGGGCGGTGGTTGGAATTGGTATTAATATCAATCAAACAAATTTTGACGAAGACATACCCAATGCTGTTTCACTCAAACAAATTACCGGTAAAGAATTCAACCCGGTGGAATTGGGAAAAGAATTGTGTACGTGGCTGGACAAACACTATAAGCAGTTTCTTACGCAAGGTTTTAGATCTGCCTTTCATCATTACAATGATCACTTGTATAAGAAGAATGAATTGGTACGATTGCGACGCAACAATGTAGTATTTGATTGCACCGTGAAAAGAGTTACTGAGCAAGGTGATCTTTTGGTAGACGGATGTGCCTGGGAAAAATTCGTATTTGGAGAAGTGGAATGGATCAAATAATTACTCCGGTCTATACTTCGCTTCTTCAAAAATTTGTTTGGCAGGCGTACGCATCAGTTCTTCTAAGTTTTTCTGTTCCTTTTTACTCATCCACTTCTTTACGATCTGCCATCCAACAAACTGACCGATAAATCCGGGAGATGCAGGCCCTAGCACTTGTGTATTCGGCGCATCGTTCATATAATCTTTTACGATGTTGGGGTCAGAGTTATAAATAAGATCATTCTGCAGAAAGAAACTCCATATCCCCTGCTCATTTGCATAAGCGCCATCCAGTTGCTTTTTTGTATAACCCGTTTTTAAAGTGTCTGCAACTTCAGGAAGCAAATGATCTAACACATACATACGTTTTCCTGCTTCGATCATCTGTTCCACCAAAGGCAAGCCCTGGTATCGTGCCGGGTACATGTCGTCTATGATATTAGACATCGCATTGACGGGGATGTATGCCGGCTCAAACCTTCTCGATGCATACGCAGGAAACAATTGTTTCGCAGCTTCTGTTTTATAGAAGGAATAATCTTTTCCCATGTGCAGTTGTAAGCCTGCTCCGATTGCATCATAAGTAATGATATCACCCGATGCATAAGCACCAACTTTTGAGAAGGCATCAAAAGGACCAATGAAAGTGAGTAGTTGCGTTGGTGTTTTGTAATTAGGGAAGTAATACTTCACATACCTCAGCCCCTGCTCCACTTCTTCTTTTATTTCTTTCATGTTGCCAAATACTTTATCTGCAGAATCCTTTACTACTTTATAATCCCTGATAAAATGCGTTACATATTTTTTAACGGTATCCGGCTGTGGTTCAATAGCAAGAATTCTGAAAAGATAATCCTGGAAGAAGTTGGGATATTTTTTATCTAATACATCAAGCGAAGCATCTATGTTATTCGTGTCGATGGCAAAAAAATCCTGGTCGAAGCGTTTGAGCTGGAGATCGACTTTGATATGGCTTACATCAGGTGCCTTTTCTTTATTATTACAGGCCACTGCAATAACCGTGATAAACAGGATGAATATCCAATTCCTTTTCATGCTACGAATTAATAGTAAATGGATGAATGATGTTGTTAAAAAGCCGTTGCTGATATTTAAATAAAAGTCAATCCGCTTAATACGGTCTGATCATTCTCTTTATCCCTCGCTTCTTTTTCAAAGCGATTATTGAAATATCCTTTCTTAAAGCTTTCCAGCAAATACATCGCTAAAAACCTGGCAAAACCGTACTGCATATATTGCTGCACATGCACCGCCTCATGCGTAAGCCATTTTGTGTTTTGAAGGAATTCAGCTTTTGAGGTATTGTGTAAATGAATGGTCTTGCCCAGCACCATTG
>JAEZDC010000097.1 GCA_023429825.1 Bacteroidota bacterium
GAATGGGGCGTATAGGTCGATTGTTATTCAGAAGGTTGATCGATCATCCCAAGATGGAGATAGTCGCTGTCAATGATATAATGGATACCGAAAATCTTCATTACCTGCTGAAGTACGATTCGGTGTACGGTGTAGCCCATTTTTCAATCGAGTTTAAAAATGATTTTTGGGTGAATGACCATAAGATCGCGGTATTTCAACAACCTGATCCAAATCATTTGCCCTGGAAAGATTTAGGTGTGGATGTTGTACTAGAGTGCTCAGGGAAATTCACTACAAAAGAAAAAGCATCTCAGCATCTAAAAGCAGGTGCTAAAAAAGTTATACTCTCCACCACAGGTGCTGAAGATATACCCCTGTTGATTTATGGGTTTAATCAACATCAGCTTACTAACGATATCAATATTATTTCTCCGGGTGGATGTATGACGAACTGCTCTACGCATTTGATCTACCTCATGCAGTCGATCGGAGTAGAGTCCGTACAAGCTCATGTAATACATTCATATACTTCACGGCAAGAGTTGGTTGATGCGCCGCATAAAGATTTCAGACGAGGAAGGGCAGCAAGCGAGTCAATTATACCGGTGGAAGTTGATCTTGCTGAATCATTGGAAAGACTATTTCCGCACATGAAAAGTAAAATAGCTGCAGTTACTACAAGAGTTCCCGTGGCTAATGGTGCTTTGGGGGATTTTACTTTCCAGATGAATAAAAATGTTTCTGTGGAAGAAGTGCAGAATATTTTTAAAAAAGCGGCTGAGGGTGAATACAAAGGTATTATTGAATACACAGAAGAGCCTATTGTTTCAATGGATATTAAAACCAATCAGCACTCAGCTATAATCTGCGGAGACCTAATATCTGTTGTAGGTAAGCAGGTTAAAATACTGGCTTTCTTTGATAATGAATACGGTTATACCAGCAGGATGATCGACTGGTTACATCTATGGAGTGCTTCCTAACGCTGCGGTTGCTTAACGCTGCCCAGGTATTTCCTTCGCAGTAGGTTCGTGCAATTCAACAGCTTTTGCCTTTTTCTTCATCATCTTCATATTGAGTAATTCAACTAAGAATGAAAAGGCCATAGCGAAATACACGTAATTCTTCAGGTGCAATTCGTGGGCTTTTTCAGCATTCCATCCTTCCACCAATAACACAAATGAAACAAGTACAAGGAATGAAAGCGCCAGCATTTTTAAAGTTGGGCGATGATGTATGAAGTTGGAGATCCTTTCGCTGAATAAAAACATTATGATCATTGCAATGATCACAGCAATGATCATAATAGGTACATGCTTGGCTATTCCCACAGCAGTGATCATGCTGTCAAAAGAGAAAACCATATCAACAAGTATGATCTGGAAAATTGCATTGCCGAAAGTCGTTGCCTTATTGGTAGCATTTTGCTCTAATGCTTCTTCATCGCCTTCAAGCTTATGATGAATTTCCTTTACCGTTTTATACAAGAGAAATAATCCACCCGAAAGCATAACAAGGCTGGCAAGATCGAATCCTTTACCTGCCACTGTAAAAACTGATTGCCCTTTTTGAGAAACTAGCCATCCTAAGCACATTAGTAAAACAATTCTTACAGTGATACCTGTAAACATCCAGATGGTTCTGGCTTTTTTACGGTCAGTGCTTTTGATCCGTCCCATTATAATAGAAACGAATATCACGTTATCTATCCCCAAAACGATTTCAAGAACGGTTAATGTTAAAAGACTCACTAAACTGTCAACTGTAAACAAATAGCTTAGATCACCCATTGCTTATTTTTTGGCAAATATATTCTCAACAACAATTGTGCTGTTTAAGTGTCTGCTGCAAGATGTACGCAGATATTTTTTGCAATAGACGGACCTTTATAAATAAAGCCAGTCCAAACTTGAACAAGAGATGCACCTGCATCTATTTTCTCTTTTGCATCGCTACCGTTAAAGATGCCGCCACTTGCGATGATGGGGATGCTATTACCAGTTTGAAGCGAAATGTATTTTACAACCTCTGTTGAGCGTTGCTGAACAGGTTTGCCACTCAAACCTCCTGCGCCTATGGTTGATAGTTTAGAGATTGAGGTTTTGAGATTATCCCTATTAATTGTTGTATTGGTAGCGACCAAACCATCCAGGTTAACTTCTGAGGTGAGAGAAATGATGTCATCAAGTTGTTCTTGCGTAAGATCGGGTGCTATTTTCAGCAATAAAGGTTTTCGTTTCGTTTTTCCGTTATTGATGTTTTGCAGGTTAGATAGGATCTTTCGCAACGAATCTTTCTCCTGCAATTCTCTTAAACCAGGCGTATTGGGTGAACTCACGTTCACTACAAAATAATCCACTACTTCAAACAATTCGTTGAAGCATATCTCGTAATCTTTCCATGCATCTTCATTGGCAGTTACTTTATTCTTGCCAATATTCCCACCGACAACCAGTTTTGACTTTTGAGTTTTGACTTTTGAATTCGTCCATACTTCTAGTCGTCCGCGGATTGCTTTTGCGCCATTATTATTAAAACCCATACGATTGATGAGCGCTTTATCTTCTGGAAGACGAAATAATCTTGGTTGATCATTTCCGGGCTGAGGTAAGGGTGTTACAGTCCCGATTTCCATGTGGCTGAATCCTAATACTTCCAGTTCTTTTAAATACAAAGCATTTTTATCAAAACCTGCGCCCAGGCCAACCGGGTTTTTAAAATGCAACCCAAACACATTTTTTTCGAGGGAAGGATGGTTGTACCCGAATTGTTTTTCGAGTAAACTTTGGGTAAGAGAAAAATTGCAAAGGTTTTTTAACCTGTTCATGGAAAAATGATGAGCATGCTCAGGTGGCATGGTCATGAACATCAATTCTCTGAGCAATGGATACATGGCTGCGAAGATAGAATTTGAAACGCACTGTGTTGCCCAATGTTCGGAACCATGAAGTGCTTGCGACGCAACAGTCGATGCCATGAAAAACATGTGCTGGTACCATAAAACTTAACTTAGTTGCATAAACAACTTTGTTATATTTGGATTACAAAATTTTCTTATGCAGGAAGCGTATATAGTGGCAGGCTACAGAACTGCTGTTGGTAAGGCAAAGAAGGGTGGATTCAGGTTTACCCGTCCTGACGATTTAGCTATTGAAGTTATCAAAGGATTAGTGGCAAGTGTACCTGCATTGGATGTAAACCAAATTGATGATGTGATCGTTGGTAACGCGGTTCCTGAGGCAGAACAAGGGTTGCAAGTTGGAAGGATCATCGCTGCAAGGGCTTTAGGTTTTGATGTGCCGGGAATGACAGTGAACAGATATTGTGCAAGTGGATTAGAAACGATCTCTATCGCTACTGCAAAGATCAGGATGGGAATGGCAGATTGCATTATCGCCGGCGGTACAGAAAGCATGAGCATGGTTCCAACTGCGGGATGGAAAACGGTTCCTGCTTATTCGATTGCTAAGGATGAGCCCGATTATTATTTGAGTATGGGCCTGACTGCAGAAGCTGTTGCAAAAGAATTTAAAGTGAGTCGTGAAGAACAGGATGAATTTTCTGTAGCGTCTCATCAAAAAGCGAAGACAGCAATTGAGAACGGGTATTTCAAGAATGGTATTCTGCCGATACATGTAGAGCAGGTTTATCTTGATGAAAAAGGAAAGAAGAAAACCAAATCTTTCACGATCGATACAGATGAAGGAGTAAGAGCAGATACATCGATGGAAGGTTTAGCCAAATTAAAGCCGGCTTTCGCTGCTAATGGAACTGTTACGGCAGGAAACTCTTCTCAAACGAGTGATGGTGCTGCTTTTGTTTTAGTAATGGGTGAGAAGATGATGAACCAATTAGGATTAAAACCAATCGGCAGACTGGTGAATTGTGTGAGTGCAGGAGTGCATCCACGCATCATGGGCATTGGCCCTGTGGCTGCCATACCAAAAGTGTTGAAGCAGGCGAATATGAGCCTGGGCCAGATCGATCTTGTTGAACTGAATGAGGCTTTTGCTTCACAATCTGTGGCGGTGATAAGAGAGTTAGGATTAGATCCTTCCATCGTTAACATAAATGGAGGTGCCATTGCTTTAGGTCACCCACTCGGTTGTACAGGTGCAAAACTGACTGTGCAATTATTGAATGATATGAAACGCCTCAACAAGAAATACGGAATGGTTACAGCTTGTGTTGGCGGCGGACAGGGCATAGCCGGGATTATCGAAAATCTCTGATAAGATCTCCCAATATTGAAAGGAATGAAGTCCTGCGTGGCAGGACTTTTTGTTTCTCGCAGAAATCGCAGAAAACGTAAAATTGATTCTGCGACTTCAGCGTTTTCTGCGAGAGATAACTTGTGATAATTATCAGCGGTTTATGGCACAGTGTTTTCTAACTTTAAACTGAAAATCAACAGTTATGAAAACGATACTCGTTCCTACTGATTTCTCGGACAGTGCAAAAAATGCTGCAGATTATGCGGTTGCTTTAGCCTGCGACTTAAAAGCCACCCGTATCATTTTATACAACGCGTACCAGGCCCCTGTTTCAGCAGATCCGTCTATGCCTGCAGTGCAGTTGTTTGATATAGATGTATTGAAGAAAAGTAGTGAAGATGGTATTAATAACTTTAGAAAGGAACTGCAATCGAAGTGCGGAGATAATGTAACCATTGAAACTAAAAATGAATTTCAGTTATTGGTGAGTGGGATCGAGAATATTTGTAAGAGTGAAAATATAGATGTGGTTGTAATGGGGATCACAGGTGGTAGCAAAATGGAAGAAGTTTTGATCGGGAGTAATACTATCAGTGTTGCAAAACATGTAGATGTCCCGGTGATCGTAGTGCCTAAAGATGCAAAATATAAATCCATTCAAAAAGTAGGATTGGCTTTTGATTTTAAAAAAGTGATCGATACAACTCCTGTCACAGCCATCAAAAAATTACTTGATCATACAAAAGCTGAGTTGCACGTGTTGCATGTATCGGCAAGTGAATCAAAGGCGGAAGAAAATATGGATAATCATATGCTGGATCATCTGTTTACAAGCTATGCTCCGCGATATCACTTTATTCATGATACACATTTTGCTGATGCCATCAACAATTTTGCAGATGAAAATGGAATAGATATGATCATCACTATTCCTAAAAAGCACGGATTACTGGAAGGATTATTTAAAAGAAGCCACGCTAAGGCTTTAGCTTTTCATAGCCACATTCCGATGATGATGGTGCATGAATGATTTTTACTTACTCAGTGATCAGTATTTCATGTGAACCATCACCGGTTTTTACTTCATATACTTCGGCTTCCACTTCGAAATTGCGACTGTAATCTGATAATATCTGCTCAACGATCTGTTGTGCATTTTCTTTTTGTATGATGTTGATGGTGCATCCGCCGAACCCTCCGCCCATTAACCTGGAACCGATGATCTCAGGATGATCTTTGGCTTGCAAAACCAGGAAATCAAGCTCAGGACAACTCACATCATACAACTTGCTCAGGCCTTCATGTGTTTCAAACATAAGCTTACCGAACTCTTTTAATTCCTTTTTCTGTAAATGCTCTGCCGCCTGCCGTGTACGTTTAATCTCCTGCACTACATACAAACATCTCCTGTACACATCTTTATTCATATTTTCTTTACATGCTTCAACATCTTCAACGGTAGCTTCACGGAAAGTTTTTATTTCAGGTCGATGCTTTTGCATAATACTCAACCCGTCAGCGCATTGCTGTCTTCTTACATTATACTCCCCACTCGCTAACGAATGATGCATTTTGGAATTGATGAGCACGAGTTTGTATTCTTCCAACTCCAAAGGGAAATATTGATGTTCTATTGTACGGCAGTCGAGCAACATCACATGATTTTTTTTCCCATTCATGCTGGCGAACTGGTCCATGATGCCGCACTTCACTCCGGGGAATGAATGTTCGGCCTGCTGCGCCATCAATGCGAGTTGTTTTCGTTCTAATCCAAGTTGAAAGAGCTCATTTAACGCATAGATCAACCCGCATTCTACCGCTGCAGAAGAGGACAAACCTGCACCTACGGGAAGATTACCTCCGAAAGCACAATCAAAACCTTTTAAAGTAAACCCCTTTGCTTGCAGCACATGTAAAACACCCAACACATAATTTTTCCAGCCTTCGTTGGGAATGATACTATTTAATTCGCTGGTATGCGATTCATGCATATCGGCACTATAGAACCGCACTGCATCAGATTTGTTTTCTGCAATGGCGAACCATACTCCTTTATCGATAGCAGCAGGCATTACAAACCCATCATTATAATCGATGTGCTCACCGATCAGATTAATCCTGCCCGGTGAAAAAAACACTCTCGGCTCTTTTGTGAACTGCTGGTGAAAAGTTTCAATTACTTTTTGTTTGCTTGCCATTAACCAATGATTTGAGGAATGTAATGTGTTGTGAATGAAACGGACTCGTTTGGCTGAATCATCACTAATCCTATGCCGTTGTTAAAGCAATCAGGGGCGCCGCTGATGTTCTCCAAAGCAATACTTTTTCTGTCGTTGGGTGTATATATCTGGAGATATGGATAGGATGCATCCGGTGCGATCGTGAGCTTCAATTTCTCACTGCTCAATACGCATTTCGGTACAGTTAAATTTCTATCCAGGACCCAGCAATTATCAAGAAACACATCTTTCATGTAGGCCTTACGGGAAAATCTTTCATCAGCTAACAGGTTGCCGGTGGGAATTAATCCTTCATTAAATTCAAGCATTACATTACTGTCGAATTGAAGATAGCATTCATCAATGCTCGTGTCTAATGAAAAGTATGGGTGCCAACCATCCGCATACGGAATGGCAAATTCATTGGTGTGATCAACCGTTGTTTTACAACTCAGCATATTCCCTTCGCTCAGTTTCCACTCTACTTCAATATCAAATTCAAAAGGGTAACCATTATCGCTGCCGTCGTAATGATGGTATAAAGTAACAGATGCAGATTCCTGATCGGTACGACTTTCTTTTATTTCAAACACTGCATCAAAAAGCATGGCGTGTAAAGCATGCTCTTTCATATAATATTTTTCAATCTTATACTGCCGGCCATTAAACTGATATTCGCCATTCTTCATTCTGCACACAAAAGGACTAAGTTTCGCTCCCCTGAAAAGTGGAGTAATGGTCTGTTTGGCTTCTTCCGGTGAATTAAATGCAGCGACTATATTGATAACTGTATTTTCAAAAGGAAAACGAAATGCATTCAATAATGCACTGAAGCAATATATTTCTGCTTCATGTTTCGTTTCTGTATTACGCAGGGTGATGATTGGATAGTTCAATGAATCGTCTACTAATATCTCGTAAGCCATAGCGATGATTTGAAGAAGGGCAAGTTAAAGCTTTGAAATGAACGGTATGCTCAACTTGAAGGTCATTTACTATCGCTCGATAATAATACATCAGCAGTGGCAGTAGTAGTGTTCCGAATATTGCCTTAATCAATAACCGGTTCAGGTAAGGGCTGTTTCGCGGGCCTTATTTATTTTTGGGCCGTGCCCATCAAAAAATATAAATACTGGCCCGCAATAGCCTGGTTTATCACTAGTAATATTTTGTTCTATTTGCCTGGTTCGGTTATACCTTCTATTGGATTATTTGGAATCCCTCATCTTGATAAGGTGGTTCATTTTATCATATTCTTCGGTATCGTGTATTTATGGCAGATGCCAGTTTTACGCTCCTCTCGTAAGCATACGACCATTTTATTTTCAATCACTGGGATTGCCATTTGTTATGGTATTGCCGTTGAGTTCATTCAGCAAGAATGGGTTCGTAACCGATCATTTGACATAGGCGATATTATCGCTGATGCTGTTGGAAGCCTAACCGCTTACATTTATTGCAGGAGAAGGCAGTTGGCTTACCAAAAAAAATAAGCCCCTGTGGAAACAGGGGCCGCAACCAAAACTAACTGCTTATGAGAAAATTGACTACTTGCTCTTTCTATAACGCAAACTCGGTGCCAACTCTTACATCTTCTTTGTTAAAGGCTTTTAAACCATAACTTTTTTCAATCACCTCTAAGAACCGTGTTGCTAGTGTAAAATTGTACTATATAAACTGAAATAAATGCCAAGGGTTTAAAAAAGAATTGTTAATGCTGCTGTGGAAGGTTTACACAAATTCTGGCGACTCCATTCCCAACTTAGTCAAGGCTTTGATTACTGGCTGCCGCTAGCTTTAGCAGCCGGTCAAATTGTTCGGGTGTAAGGTCATTATAGAAGTAATAGATAGGGTCTACCGGCCTGCCGTTCTTATGTACTTCGTAATGGCAATGGGGGCCGGTGCTTTTACCTGTACTGCCGATCCAACCGATCACTTCACCTCGTTTTATAGCTTGACCTCTCCGGGCTTTAATACGAACCATATGACCATATAAAGTTTCGTACCCGTATCCATGATCGATCACTACATGATTACCATAACCACC
>JAEZDC010000108.1 GCA_023429825.1 Bacteroidota bacterium
CGCCATCAAGTATTGCTACTCATGCTGCCCCTCGACTTGCATGTATTAAGCCTGCCGCTAGCGTTCATCCTGAGCCAGGATCAAACTCTCCATTGTAAATGTTGTTTGATCTGACTATTAGTCTCAAGTAAATTGAAATTAACGTCGGATTTTAATTGTGTTACGTTTTAAACCTTACCACAAAAAACTAGTTTTTGTGTACTGTTGCTTCCAAACTTTCAAAGATCTTTTCGGCGTATTCTGCCGCCCCGTTTTTGATTGGGGTTGCAAAGGTAAGCGCCTTTTTATTTTCACCAAATTTATTTTCGATTTTATTCGAAAAATTTTGAGAGAATTTGATTTGATTTTTTCTGAAGAACTAACCGCTTTTTTGAAGCGGGGTGCAAAGATAAGCGGAGGTTTTTTTCTACCAAATTTTCTTTCGAAAATTTCTTTGCTTTTTACATTTCTTTCTGAAGAGCTAATCGCTATTTTTTCTAGCGGAGTGCAAAGGTAGGAGGCTTATGTTTACCATCCAATTTTATTTCAAACTTTTCTTCGCTTTTTACATTTCTTTTTAAAGAACTGGCCGCTATTTTTTCAAGCGGAGGGCAAAGGTAAGATGCATATGTAAAGCATCCAACTTTATTCGAAACCTTTCTTTGCTTTTAGCAAATCTTTTTAAAGAACTAGACCGCTTTTTTGTTTTGCGGGGTGCAAAGATAGGAGTGGAAAGTTCGCTGCCAAATCTTTTTTGAAAAGTAAAATGTTAAGAAGCTGAAACGTATGCCCAGCAAGGCTTCTGTACGATAAAAATATTTTGACCCATGCTTAAACATGCGGATACGAAGGAGCAGCCGCTGTACTCCTTAACATGAACCATATTATAAACAGTCCAATGATGTCGGTCACAATAGAATGATCCAAGCCTTTAAGGTTGTTCGACTTTGCTTCGGACCTTGGTTGGGTCTGCTTCGAGTCTTGGTCGGGTTTGCTTCGGACCTTGTTCGGGTCTGCTTCAGCTATATACCGAAGGAGAGTAAACCCAGACCTGAACCAGGTACGAAGCAAACTGCTGCCAAAGTCCTTATAAAATCCCTATAAGAACCCTATAACATCCCTATAATAGTCCTATAGCTTCGGTTGTTTGCCTGGTTTTTAATAGATTCTCTGGAAAATTTACTGATACAAGGAATAAACCGTGGGCCGGAGCTGAAAAATCTGCAGTAGATTGATGTTGACCAGCAATGATATCTTGGAATTTTTCGATCGTGATATTCTTTCGGGCGACCTTTAACATGGTGGCTACCAACGCCCTAACCATTCCCCGAAGAAACCGGTTGCCTTTAATATGATATACCAGGATATCATTTTCCTGCACCCATTGTGAACGATGAATAGTACATATGAAATTGTTTACCTGGGTGTTGCGTTTAGAGAAAGAGGTGAAATCACTCGTATTTTTAATAATGCCAGCAGCCCGATAAAGCAAATCAATATCTATAACAAATGGATAATACCATGCCCTATCCTCTAAAAAAGGATCTTTCTTATTGTAAATGAAATACTTGTATTCCCTTGCCAAGGCATCAAACCTGCAATGGGCGGTGTTAGCTACTGTATACGCAGCCTTCAAAACAATATCAGCCGGCAAGATCGAATTAAGATTATATAGGTGGTCTTTATTAATCCGTACGTCAGTATCTACATGAAAAAAATTCTGAAGAGCGTGCACTCCTGCATCGGTTCGCGAAGAACCTGTAAGCTCAAATTTTCGACGGTAAAATGTTTCCAGTGCCGTGGCCACCTCCGATTGAATCGTCTTAGCATTCTCCTGCACCTGGAAACCGCTATAGTTGGTGCCTTTATAGGAAACCTCTAAAAAATACCGTTGCATATATCAAAAATACCTGAAGTTGATGTTGCATTCCGAATAAAGGCATTGTTATTTATCTTCCTTTCATATAATATTCACACCGGTAGGTTTTTGCCCAATATATCTTTGACGACTTAAATAAAAACTACATGAGGCAATTTCTAATTTTTTTCCTGGCATCAATTATTGTTTTTCAAAGCCAGGCTCAGCCAGGCGGGGCAGCATCAAAAGATACATCCTGGAAAAAAGTATACAGGTCATTTCCCACCAAGATCAATAATCTTGTTCATACGAAACTGGATGCGAAATTCGATTACCAGAATTCTTATTTAATCGGAAAAGTATGGATCACTTTAAAGCCTCACTTCTACCCTACTGATTCTTTGCAGTTGGATGCAAAAGGAATGAATATTAACACAGTTGCTATTGTGAAGGGGGGTAAGAATATCCCGTTAAAATACAGCTACGATAGCATGATCCTGAATATTAAATTAGACAAGACATATAAAAACACAGAAAATTATACTGTGTACATAGATTATGTAGCTAAACCCGACGAATTAAAAGCTGAAGGAAGCCAGGCGATCACTGATGCAAAGGGTCTGTACTTCATCAACCCGAAAGGGGAAGACAAAGATAAACCAACACAAATATGGACACAGGGGGAAACTGAAGCTACTTCCGTTTGGGTGCCTACGATAGATAAGACAAATCAAAAAACAACACAGGAATTCAACCTTACTGTTCCATCAAAATATGTAACACTTTCTAATGGTAAACTAACTGCACAAAAGAAAAATGCGGATGGCACCAGAACAGATACATGGAAGATGGAACAACCTCATGCCCCTTACTTATTCTTTATGGGGATTGGAGATTTTGCCGTAGTAAAAGACAGCTATAAAGGCAAAGAGGTGAGTTATTATGTGGAGAAAGAATACGAGAGTGTAGCGAGGAAAATCTTTGGAGAAACGCCTCTGATGATGGCTTTCTTCTCGAAGATATTAGGAGTAGAATATCCGTGGGTGAAGTATGCACAAATGGCTGCGAGAGATTATGTAAGTGGCGCAATGGAAAACACAACAGCCACTTTACATAGGGAAGAATTACAGCAAAACGCCAGAGAACTTGTTGATGGAAATAAATACCTGGAGTACATTCCGCATGAATTATTTCACCAATGGTTCGGGGATCTTGTTACTGCAGAAAGCTGGAGTAACCTGACAGTGAATGAAAGCTTTGCCAACTATAGCGAGTATCTATGGCATGAATACAGGTATGGTGCCGATGCTGCAGCATCTCACAATTATGATGATATGCAGATCTATTTGAGAAGCGGAAGTGCTAATAAAGATCTTGTGCGCTATTATTATCGTGATAAAGAAGATATGTTTGATGCAGTGAGTTATCACAAAGGTGGAAGGATACTGCATATGCTAAGAACATACCTGGGAGATAGTGCTTTTTTTAAATCGCTGAACGTCTATCTCACAAAAAATAAATTCGGAACAGGTAATGCTGATAAACTAAGACTTGCATTTGAGGAAGTTTCCGGAAAAGATCTGAACTGGTTCTTCAACCAATGGTATTTTGGCAGTGGCCATCCGAATCTTGATATCAGCTATGGCTATGATGATGCTACGAGTACAGCTAAAGTATACATCAAACAAACCCAGGCTGGAGATAAAGTGTTCAGGCTTCCGTTTGCTATTGATATTTACCATGGTGCAGATAAAGTGAGACATGAAGTTTGGATGATCAATAAAGTGGATACTTTTTCTTTCAGCGTTAGAAGCAAGCCGGACCTAATAAATGTAGACGCAAACAAGATCCTTCTATCAAATAAAAAAGATTCAAAAACATTGTCTGAATATGCTCACCAGTTCCGTTTTGCAAAAACTTTCGGTGATCGCAGGGAAGCAATCGAGTTTGCAACCAAAAATAAAAATGAAGCTGCCGCCAATGCAATATTGGTCAAGGCCTTAAATGACCCGTTTCATAAATTACGCATACAAGCTATTGCTGCATTAGGTACCACTGATCTAAATACTCAAACGCTCGCAAAAATCGAAGTGCTTGCTACTAAAGATCCTTACAGGCTAGTGAGGGCTACTGCTATCGAAGTTCTGGCCAGCCGTAGTGATGCGAAATACAGGTCACTCTTCGCTCAAGGGATAAAAGATTCTTCATATTCCGTTGCCGGCGCATCCGTATTAGGTTTGATGGAGATCGATGAAGTTGCAGCCATTGCTGCATTGCCTGAGTTAAGTAAAGATGCGAGGGGAGAATTGAAGTCAGCTCTTGAACAAGTTTCGGTTTTAACTAAAACTGATGCAGACTTTGAAGAGATGGTGGCTGATTTTGAAGGTGCAGGTATGATAGAGAAATTCTCCAAGTTCAACGTTTTCATTATTTACCTGAGAAAAGTAGAAAATACAGCGAACTTTAAAAAAGGTGTTGACCTTATGGCCACTTTCAGAGACAGGATGACACCATTTGCACCGCAGATCAAAGAAGTAGTAAATAAAATGTTCACGGATCTCAAAGCAAAAAAACAAGCTGTGAAATCTAAATCATCTAATGCTACCGCAATTGACGAACAGATTGCGTATCTGGAAACTGTGATCAAATGATGCTTCTTCATAAATAATAATAAGCTGCTCAACGGGCAGCTTATTTTTTTTGCAACATTATGAATACTCCTTCTCTCCCGCTTCCGGCATCGAGTTATTATCTTCGCCGCATGTCAGAGAAAGTCCTCATTCTTGATTTTGGAAGTCAATACACCCAGTTAATTGCACGAGCTGTAAGAGAAGCGAATGTTTATTGCGAGATCATTCCGTACAACAAAACGTTTTCTTATGAGGGATTGAAGGGCATCATATTGAGTGGATCACCTTTCAGCGTAAATGATTCTGATGCTCCTGTTGTTGATATAGCAGACATGAATTCTAAACTTCCGTTGCTTGGAGTGTGTTATGGTGCCCAGTTAACAGCTAAAGTGTTAGGAGGAAAAGTTGGAAAAAGCAATAAAAGGGAATACGGAAGAGCTATTCTTACTGATCACAAAGACGATGTGCTCTTCAATAACGTAACAGGTAATACGCAGGTATGGATGAGCCACAGCGATTCTATCACCGAATTACCCGAAGGGTTTGAACTTCTTGCAACAACCAACAGTATTCCTATTGCCGCATTCAAAAAAACAGGCAACGGAAATCCTTTATACGGCATTCAATTTCATCCTGAAGTGTATCATTCTATCGAAGGAAAAAAAATATTACACAACTTCCTGGTGAATATCTGCGGATGCAAGCAGGATTGGACGCCATCCTCTTTCGTCCATGAAACTGTTGAACAACTCAAACAACAGATCGGTGATGGTCATGTGATCATGGCATTGAGTGGTGGAGTAGACAGTACTGTTGCTGCAACGCTTATCAGCAAAGCGATCGGCGACCGGCTTCATGGAATTTTTGTTGATAACGGTGTATTGCGTAAAGGCGAATTTGAGCAGGTACTGGAAACATACAAACAACTCAATCTGAATGTTAAGGGCATAGATGCTAAACAATTATTCTATTCAGCCTTAGCCGGAAAATCTGATCCCGAAGAAAAGAGAAAGATCATCGGCGGATTGTTTATTGACGTGTTTGCAGAAGAAGCTGCAAAATTCAAAGAAGCACAATTCTTAGGTCAGGGAACGATCTACCCCGACGTAATTGAAAGTATGAGTGTACATGGACCATCTGTTACCATCAAATCACATCATAATGTAGGTGGATTACCAGAGAAAATGCATTTGAAATTAGTGGAACCTTTACGTTCACTTTTTAAAGATGAAGTGAGAAAAGTTGGCCTGGAGCTGGGTATTCCACAGGAGATGATCAACCGCCATCCATTCCCCGGGCCTGGTTTAGCTATCCGTATTCTTGGTGAAATAACAGAAGAAAAAGTTAACCTTCTGCAACAGGCAGATGCCATTTATATCAGTGCTTTAAAAGAGCACAACCTGTATTCCACTGTTTGGCAGGCAGGTACCATTCTACTTCCTGTAAAAAGTGTTGGAGTTATGGGTGATGAAAGAACTTATGAATTTACAGTGGCACTCAGGGCAGTAACTTCTATTGATGGAATGACTGCGGACTGGGCACACCTTCCCTATGATTTCCTTGCGCATGTAAGTAACGAGATCATTAATTCTGTTAAAGGAATTAACCGTGTAGTTTATGATATAAGCAGTAAACCTCCGGCAACGATTGAATGGGAATAGGCACCAATTTTGTACCTTAACTCCTCAACCTAAAAAACCTTCATGCACCAGTTGAAGAAATTAATATTGATCGTTTTAGTTTGCTGTACTCATTTTTCTTTTGCACAAGACACATCCAGGCCAGTGAAAGTAGCCGTATTTGTTCCGCTTTATCTTGATTCTGCTTTCAATGGCGCATCTTATAAACTGGGGACAAAGAATCTTCCAAAGTATATTTTACCGGGCCTTGACTTTTACAATGGAATCATGCTGGCGATCGACTCATTAAATAATGATATCGTTCCATTAGAGGTGCAGATCTATGATACAAAATCAAGAGATCAGAATTTAACCAGGGCCTTATCTTCTCCTGACGCAAATGATTTAGCCTTTATCATTGGTTCTTTCACTACCAAAGAAGAACTTAAGCTAGCCTCCGATTTTGCTTTGAGCCGAAACGTGCCGCTCATTTCTGCAACTTATCCTAACGACGGGGGTATTACTTCTAATCCAAACCTGATCATCATTAATCCAACTTTACTTACACATATTGAAGGCGCATTTAAGTATGTGCAGCGCAATCATTCTTTAGATAATATCATTCTATTGAACAGGAGAGGTGACCAGATGGACGAACTGATCAAAGTAAACTTTGAAGAGGCAGCGAAGAAGTATGGATTCAATAGGTTGAAAGTAAAATATGCAGATGTGGATCCAGATAATTTTTCTGAAGGATCGATCATTGCGTTGTTGGATAGCACGAAAAAAAATGTCATCGTAGGCGCTACTCTAAATGAAACGTTTGCAAAGAATATCGTTCGCACACTCAGCAGTGTAAAAGGAACGTATGAAAGCACAGCGATCGGCATGCCTACCTGGGATAATATGAGAGAACTAAATAAGGGCGATGCAAGAGGCGTTGAGATCGTTTATTCCACGCCATATAATTTTCAACGCAGCGATCCAAAGCTCAGCAAACTTGTAGCAGCTTACAGAGAAAAATATTTTGGAAGAGCGAGTGATATGGTGTTCAAAGGTTACGAGACAATGAACCATTTCACCAGGCTATACCTCCAAAACGGAAACAGGTTCACTACAAATCTTTCTTCAAAAGATTTTAAATTCTTCAATGAGTACGATTTCCAACCTGTGAGAGCAAAAAAAGAAAGTACTTCAACAGATTACCTGGAAAACAAGAAACTGTATTATGTAAAGAAATTAGACGGCGTTATTAAGTCAATCAATTAAAGCGTTCGTCTGGGGGATAGCAGCTATGAGCCATCAGCTATCAGTTAACAGGGATCGAGCCTGTAGCATCTCCTTCTTTATCCTATGTGGTAAATCCCTATTTTTACGCCTCCTAAAAATCACTCTATGGCTCATAATTTATTACAGGGAAAAAAGGGAATCATCTTTGGCGCGTTGAACGATCAGTCTATCGCATGGAAGATCGCAGAAAAATGCCATGCAGAAGGTGCCCAGATCGTGTTGACCAACGCTCCTATTGCTTTGCGTATGGGCGAGATCAACAAACTTGCTGAAACAACCAGTGCTCCTGTAATTCCTGCCGATGTTACCAACATGGACGATCTTAAAAGCCTTTTTGAAAAATCGATTGAGCATTTCGGAGGCAAAGTTGATTTCGTACTGCACTCTATTGGCATGAGCCTGAACATGAGAAAAGGAAAACATTACACTGAAATAGATTATGGCTTCAACCAAAAGACCTTAGACATCTCAGCAATGAGCTTACACAGAGTACTGCGTACAGCCTGGGAAATGGACGCTCTTAACGAATGGGGAAGTGTTGTTGCGCTTACTTATATCGCTGCGCAAAGAGTATTTCCTGACTATAATGAAATGGCTGATGCAAAATCTTTACTGGAAAGTGTAACGCGAAGCTTCGGTTATCATTACGCTAAGAAAAAACATGTTCGAATCAATACAGTCTCTCAATCTCCGACCAGGACCACTGCCGGAAGTGGTGTGAAAGGCTTTGATGGATTCATCAACTATGCAGAAAAGATGAGCCCTTTAGGTAATGCATCTGCTGAAGATTGCGCTAACTACTGCGTTACTCTATTCAGCGATCTTACAAGAATGGTGACGATGCAAAATCTTTTCCATGATGGTGGTTTCAGCTTTACGGGAGTTACCCAGGATGTTATCGAGCAGATGGAAAAATAATTCGTCAATTAATAATTTGACAATTCAAGAATGGCTGAAGTAAAAAATACTCCCACTACTACAACGAACCTTATTGGTTATTTAGGATCATTTCTCACCTGCGTTACGTTCGTTCCGCAGGTATACCAATCATGGCAAACACAGAGCGTAGGTGATCTCAGTATCTGGATGGTCCTGATCGTTATTACCAGCACATTGGTTTGGCTCTGGTATGGCGTAAGAATTAAAAGCGGGCCGGTTATTACAGCTAATGCGATAGTGTTTTTGCTGGGATGTATATTGCTGTATTTTAAGTTGACGTTCGCCAGTTAGCTGCTCTACAAACTTCAGAATGTACATGTATGCGACGTCTCGCCGAGATGAAAGCGATGCTATGGAATGCTCAAGCTGACACCTATTAAATCTCCGCATCACTTATCGCTACATTATCTATGATCTTTCCGTCCTTCATATGAAGTTCCCTGTCACTCATTGCAGCAAGTTCTTCATTGTGCGTTACAATCAGAAAAGTTTGCTGCATCTCGTTTCTCAACCGTACAAATAATTCGTGAAGCTCTTTGGCATTCTTACTGTCTAAGTTGCCGGTAGGTTCATCTGCAAAAACGATCTGCGGCTTATTGATGAGCGCTCTTGCCACTGCCACTCGCTGCTGCTCGCCACCACTCAATTGTTGCGGTTTGTTTTCCATTCGCTCGCTTAACCCAAGCATCGCCAGCAACTCTGCAGCTTCCTTTTCTACCTCTTTTCTTTTTTTTCCGGCGATCCAACCGGGAATGCAAACATTTTCCACAGCAGTAAACTCCGGCAACAAATGGTGAAACTGGAAAACAAAGCCTATGTGTTGGTTGCGAAAATCCGCGAGTTTCTTTCCCCGCAATTGGTGTAAAGGCTCATTATTCAAAAAAATAGCGCCTTTATCAGGAGCATCAAGCGTTCCAAGTATATGAAGCAAAGTACTTTTGCCCGCACCGGAGCTGCCAACAATAGAAACGATCTCTCCTTTCATTATCTCCACATCCACGCCTTTCAACACCTGTAATTGACCATATCGCTTTTGAATATTCTCAGCTCTCAGCATGTATATCTTTTATTGCTTATGAACAATGCCTACAAACCTACACCGTTGTAAAGGTTTTTGATGGTAATGGCACAGTTTTTTTAATTGTTTTTTCACAGCCTGCTGATAACTAACATTTGGTTATGTCGCTGTAAAAATTACATTTGCGAAAATTTAAAAAGGCAGACTATGTTTTGGACCTTAGAATTAGCGAGTTACCTGGAAGAGGCACCATGGCCCGCAACAAAGGATGAATTGATCGATTATTCAATTCGTAGCGGCGCTCCGATAGAAGTGGTTGAGAACCTCCAGGAACTGGAAGATGAAGGCGAGGTATATGAAAGCATTGAAGATATCTGGCCTGATTATCCAAGCCAGGAAGATTTTATGTTCAACGAAGACGAATACTAAAAGAATAAGTACACTTTTGATAAAACCGTTCTTTATGAGAGCGGTTTTTTTATGTACTAAGCTTTAGCACTGCTATTTAGCCTCGTTGCGTCGCACACTTGTACGTTCAATTCTTTATTGAGCTATTTACCTGCTTTCAAATAGTCCTGCAGTGCTTTAACGTATGTTTCAAAAGCTTCAATTCCCTTTTGCGTGATCTTACAGGTCGTTAGTGGATAGTTGTCTTTGAATTGTTTGTTTACATCTATATAGCCTGCTTCTTTCAGTTTTTGTACTTGTACTGAAAGATTGCCTGCGGTGGCATTCGTTTTTTCACGGATGAAAGTAAACTCGGCTTCTTTCACACCAATGAGCAAACTCATAACTGCCAGCCGTAACTGCGAATGTAATATTGGATCAAGGTCTTTAAACACTTATACTCCTTACTTCAATTGCTTTTTAAATTCCCTGTTGGCAATATACCCCGGGATGATATAACCTACTAGTACTGCAGCGGCATGTAATAACATTACCACCTCGAAATCATTAGCAAAAAGTGCAGCAAAGCCAAAAGCCCAGCTTATGTATGCACCAATAATGGACGGTTTGAAATTGAGAGCAGTTCCATAAATCAATATCCAGAAAGCATATAAACTAATGAGTAACGCAAAACCGATATTTACAAATACAGGATAAAACTCGTTAAAGCGATAATAAATAAAACGTGAGCCAATATTTATGCTAACTATTATAAATAGCAGGCTGATAAAAAATCCTGCATTTAGCCGGGCAAACAGATCTCCTGTATACGTTTTTACTTTTGCTTTTTTCTTAATGAAAAAGTAGTTAATCGTTTCCCATATAAAGAATAAAATGGTGATGATGCCAAATGCATTCCAGAAAAAGAAAAGATTCTGGCTCCATTCTAATCTCAGATTCAATACAGACAGAATTGATGCAGCAAATAACATCCAACCCCAAATGATCCATCCTTTCCCATCATCTTTCTGCTCTTTCTTAGCAGTATCTATCATTTGGCGGATAATGGAAAGGCTTTCGTGTTCCGTTAATAATTTTTCTTCATTCATTGCTCAGCGTTTTTGCTTTTTGATATTGCGTTCTTAACAGGTGGCCAGGAATGATGTAACTGATGAGAATGCTGATCGCTGTAATTAAAATTTGAGTTGGATAATTGGTAAATACAGCTAATGCAGCCAAAATATAACAGACGATTCCACCTATAACAAGAGGTTTAAATTTAATCAGGTGGCCACTGATGAAAGAGCCCATTGCATAAAACAGAATATAAAAAGGAAAACAATATTGCCAGCCCAGCTTTATGAAGATAACAGACAATACGCCAAATGCTATCCCTATTCCCATCCACAATTGACCATTTGCCTCTTCAATAAATGTTACTGTTCTTTGCTTTTTAGAATCACGAAAAATAAAAATATTATGAATGACTATAGCCACCAGAGTCACAAACCATGCATAGTAATGTTTTTCGTAACCAACTACCAGAAGTGCATATTGAATACTGCAGCCAATAAAAATAGCATAACCCCATAGCAAAAAATAATGGCTGTGATTACTAATGCTGTGCTTGGTGGCTTCTATCATATTGCGAATGATAGAAAGGCTTTCAAGTGGAGATAGATCTTTTTCGTTTTCCATAATGAATGGTTTCGCAAGTATAAGTGTTCACAGCTACCTGTTGACTGCGAACACTCATCTTGTTTGCAACTTGTGAATTATAATGCGCTTTTTGCAAGCATATCTTCAGTGATCTTCTGCCCCCATTTAGGATGAAGATCAGTTTTGGGCTTGAAAGCTTTATACAACTCAACAGCTTTTTCAAAAACCGGCTTTGCTTTGTCTTTTCCACCGCCAAATTGGGAAGGTGTGTTAAACAAACTCATTCCTTCGAGATAATAAATTCTAGGGTTGTTGGCATCTAATTTCTTTGCTGTTACAAGTGCTTGTGCACCTTCCTGGCCGTATGTCATCCATCTAGCTTGCGGATCTACCATCATTTGCTGTGTAGCAACCATGTTCAACACAACATACAATTCTGAGTTATCTTCAATTGCTTTCGCTTTAGCAATCAACGATTTTATCTTTTCTGCAAGTTTGTCTTTATCAGCTTTTGCATCTCTCCAACCAATATTTGTTTGCGCAAGCGCTGCATAGTAAAAAGGAAGCCATTGCGTTTTTTCTGCATCCCCGATTCTTTCGAAAGTGGCAGCAACTTCCTGGAGATCCTGTGTTGTTTTTGCAGAATCCATTAACTGTAGTGTTTGTTTCATCTTGCTTGTATAAGCTTCACTTTGAGCGGAAACAAATTGCAATGTGCATGTAGCAAGTAATAAGAATAGAATCTTTTTCATTTTGATTATTTTAGTTGTTATGCTGATTTTTTAATTTGTTATATTCTTCCTCTGCTGAAAAAATTTCGTTGCCATGATATGCTGAAAAATATTGGAAAGCGAGACCTAATCCCCAGCCGAGCATCGGCCATACTGGCCAGAAGTTGTCATAACTATCTGATGTGAAATACCAGATAAGTACAAGAAAACTATTTACAAATACATAAGCTGCGAGGCTCCATTTGAATGATGCTCTTTTCTTTGCCATTCTCCAGAGCATTTGATTTTTTTGTTCGGTTGCCATATAACAAATTTTAAAGGTTATTATTGATTGCATCCTGCGTTCTATCTACTCCCCAGCTAAAGAAAGCACCGATAAAAAAGAAGCGTTTGGCTGGAGGTACTATTGCTTCTTTTACTAAACCGTTGTATGAATAATTATATCCAAAAACCTGGTTGTTGCCTAGCACGTTTGTTATGCTTGCCACGAGCACAATAAAGTTCTTAGTGCTTTTACCGAGCGTTGGAATATAGTTGCAGCTAAAACCGAGATTGTGATAATCTCTTGTTCTTCCTTTATCAGTTACTTCATATTTTCCAGAAGTGGTGTTATTGGTGATATTATAATAAGGCCTTCCTGTTGCATAAGTGTAAGTGAAGTTGAAACCGGTCTTCCATTTTGTTACAAACTTTTTTGTAACTAAGCTAGCAGTATGTTTCGCAGCAAAATTGGGCGTCATCTGCGATGGAAAGTTGAGATAATCTCTTTCTGTATCAAGATAAGAATAACTTATCCAGTAATCTAAATTCTTAATGGTTTTCTTATCTCTCCAAAACACTTCGAAGCCCCGGGCATAACCTTCGCCATTGTTATTGATAACAGGGGAGGTTTTAACTAGATCATCATACTTTTTATAAAACACTTCTGCTCTCAACGTATAATTCTTCGTCATCTTTTGATAATTGGCGATGTAGTGCGTTGCCTTTGTATAACCCAGATCAGTACTTGCTATGAGCTGTGTATTTTCTGGTTTCTGGTAAAAAGTTCCATAAGCAACGGACACCTGAGCCTGCTTCCCTGTTTTGTATGCGAGAGAAAGACGTGGAGCCAAATTGGTCTTGTTAAGAATGGAAGAATGTTCTGCTCTTACTCCAATCTTTGCAGCAATATCATTCGTGATATACAGATCAGCTTCGCTGAATAATGATTTCAAATGATCTTCTAGCTTTGAATTGTATTGATTGAATTTACTATTAATGAAACTATACCAATACTCACCCCCAAATCTGATTACGCTAATACCGGATATCTTTTTATCAAAGACAGCCTTGAAAGCAGTGAGATCCTGCCTTTGATCTAACTTAAAATTTTTATTATTCAACCAGGGCTTGGCAGGAAAAGTTTGCGGTTGGTTATTTTGATCCTGAAGTTGCTGGGAGATATTATCCTTATTGTGGCTATAACTGAAGCCAAGATTCATTTTCCATCCTTTACCAAAACTTTCTCTCCAGCTAAGGTTGTTATACCAGTTAAGATTTTTTAAAGTGAACGCATCTTTTATTCCTATGCTGTCAATATCAGGTCTTCTTAAACCCGTGTTGAGGGTAGCCAGGGTTCCATAGTATTTTATGATGCCGCCATTTTTTGTTTTGACGCGAAAGTTAGCATCGGCATTATGCACCTGCGGCACTTTGAAATAATCCGGAGTTTGTTTTACAATCTTAAAATAAGCTTCAAGATTAGTGTAGCCGTAATTGATACCAATTGAACTTTTCTTATCCTTTGCAAGTTGCTGAAATCCTCCGCCAACGAATAGGGGCGATATGGATGCAGAAGCTTGTGATTGCTCCGGCATATCTATCGATTCTAATATTAGTGCAGAGCTTAATGCCTGGCCGTATAAAGCAGAATAACCACCCGTTGTAAAAATAGTTCCTTTGAAAAGGAAAGGCGAAAAACGGCCACGGCTCGCTATATCTGGTACAGAAGAGAAGAATGGATTGTTCACTACAGTACCATCAATGAATTGTTTGGTTTCGTAACCTGCGCCACCCCGAACGAACAAACCTTCGCTTTCACCTACTTGTTGAGCTCCAGGCAACGTTTTAACAGCAGCAGCGATATCGGCATTAGCTCCCCCTGTTGTCGCGATATCAATTGAACTTAATACCGTAGCTGCCCTTTTCTTATCGCCTGCTTCAAAAGCACCTGCCGTAACCATTACCGCTTTTAATTCACTAACTTCTTCTTTAAGAGAAAAGCTAATCTCAAGGTTTATATTTTCAATATTGATCACCTGTTCAGAGGGTTTAAACCCAACGTTGGTAACAACTAAAAGCTTTTCTCCCTTTTCAAAGGTTTTAAAAGTAAAAGCGCCCGTAGAATCAGATACTGAACCATCATATGTTCCTTTTAGTGTGATGCTTGCACCTGCAATTATGCGACCTCGATGGTCTTTGACAGTACCAGATATCCTTACTTGTCCCGAAACCATTAAACCGACAAATACTGCTAGAATTGAGAATATAGTTTTCATTTTCTTTCTTGATGAAGCAAACATAGACTAGTTTATTTTATAAACCAAATTATTTTATAAAGACATCTCTTGATTTTCGACTTTGTAACGCGAATAGGCATTTTCGTGGAAAAGAATTACGGGTAATCTATTGAAACCAATGCTTTACTTATCTTGAGCCAAACATTTTTACATGGCTACAGTTTTAACCCTGAACGGCATTAGCAAAAATTACGGCCGCATCCAGGCGCTGGATAAAGTTTCATTTGAAGTGCCGCAAGGTTGTGTTTTTGGTATCCTCGGTCCAAACGGGAGCGGAAAAACGACTCTCCTAGGAATTATCCTGGATATTTTAAGAGCTAACGCAGGTTCATTTACATGGTTTGGGCAACCTGGTGATTCAGATCAAAGGAAGAAAATAGGTTCGCTTTTAGAAACGCCAAACTTCTATCATTATTTATCGGCAGTTGATAATCTCAAGATCACACAAGCGATCAGCGGAAGGGGTACTTCACAGGATATAGATCATGTATTGCAGATAGTAAACCTGCATCAAAGGAAAAAAAGTAAGTTTCGCACTTATAGTTTAGGAATGAAACAAAGGCTTGCTATCGGCGCTGCTTTGTTGGGTAATCCTGAAGTGATGGTGTTTGATGAGCCGACCAATGGATTAGACCCGGTTGGTATCGCAGAAATCAGGGAACTGATCAAACAACTGGCGGCCCAGGGTAAGACGATCATTATGGCAAGTCACTTACTTGATGAAGTGGAGAAAGTATGTAGCCACGTGGCTATTTTAAAGAAAGGGAATCTTTTGGCTGCTGGCCATGTTGACCAGGTTTTAGTGAATGAAGATATTGTACAGGTGAGTGCTACCGATATGCATTTATTGGAAAGCATCTTACAGAACTTTGAAGGATCCACGCACACCACTAAAGAAAATAATTGCCTGCAATTATATTTCCCTCAAGGATCTGCTAATACTGAATACATCAATCGCTATTGCTTCGAAAAAGGCGTTACGCTCAATCAGCTTACTTTCAAGAGAAAGAGCCTTGAAGCGAAATTCTTTGAACTTACTAACAACTAAACTAACTGAACATGTCTTCTCTCATAAAAATAGAATGGCTTAAAATAAAAAAATATCCTGCTTTCTGGTGGATGCTTGTAATTGTTTTGCTCACCTACCCCGGAATCAATGCTATTGGCTTCAACATTTACCAACAGATGACCAACAAGCAGGATGTAATGGCACAGATGCTAAAATTTGCTTTTGGTAATCCTTTTGCATTTCCTGAAGCCTGGCATAGTGTGGCATATTTCTCTTCATTCTTTGTGATGGTGCCTGCTATATTGGTGATAATGCTGGCAACGAATGAATACACCTACAAAACCCACAGACAAAACATCATTGATGGTTGGAGCCGTAAACAATTTACTACAGCAAAGCTGATAGATGTTTTGATCGTTTCAGTAATTGCAACCTTGGTATATGCTCTTACGGCTATGAGCTTTGCTTTTTATACAGAAAGCGATAAAGCTGACAGGTTTGCTGAACAACTGGAATATATTCCACTCTTCTTATTACAAACTTTTGCGCAATTATCCATTGCGTTTATGCTGGGATTCTTGATAAGAAAAGCTTTCATCGCTCTGGGTATTTTCTTTTTCTATTATTTTATAGTTGAAAACATTTTATTAGGCTTGCTGAAATGGCAGAAAATTGAGATTTATGATTGGCTCCCTTTTGAAATATCTGATAAATTGATCCCTCCTCCTGCATTCATCAGCAGGTTTGGTAAGGAAGCAATGGATTATTACAATGAAGCAGTAAAAGCAATTCCTTATCACGTGGCAGGGACAGTTATTATCACCAGCATTATCTGGTGGATCTGTTATAAAGTAAATTCGAAAAAAGATCTATAATCATTTTTTTAAAAGATCGTCTAACGCAGTATTAAGAGAAGGATACAAGAAAGTAAATCCTTCTCTTTTTATTTTGTCACTATTCACTGTTGCGCTCTTCAATACTTCAACACTCATCTCTCCCAGCATTATTTTTAATATGAAAGAAGGCACATAAACAGGTACATAGAACTTCCCACGGAGCTTTTTTGCCAATGTTAATATCAGGTCTTTATTAGAGACAGGCTGCGGAGCAACGGCATTGTAAACACCTTTGATACTTTCATTCTGAAGTGCTGACGCAAACATCCTGCAAACATCATCTATATGTATCCAACTTATCACTTGGTTTCCTGTTCCCAAGATTGTTGCTATGCCTCTCCTGATAGGCTTAGCAAATTCTTTTAATGCTCCTTCATTTTTTTTAAGCACGATCCCTATCCTAAACTTGACCAACCTCTTATTAAGACTTTTAACCGGTTCTATTGCTTCCTCCCATAATCTGCATGTCTCTCCCAAGAAATGTTTATCGGCTTCAGCACCTTCAAGAAATCCATTCTGCCTACTTTCTGAAGTATCGGGCCCGTACCATCCAATTGCAGATGCGCTGATCACACATTTTATTTTGTTCGGTATTTCTTTTAAGGATTTTACAATCAGCTCACCGCTTTTTACTCTACTCCCTATTACCTCCTGCTTCCTTGAAGTTGTCCACCTTTTTTCTGCAACGTTTGCTCCTGCAAGATTAATTAGATAATCTGCTTCTTTAAAAGCGATCTCATCAATAATTTTAGTTTCAACATTCCATAGCGCATAACTTACGTTAGCTATAGCTGATTGTTTTTTACTTCTGCTAAGGATGATAACTTTATAGCCAAGAGACACTAAATGTTCTGTAAGCGGTGTACCGACCATCCCACTTCCTCCTGCAATTAGGACTGTTTCCATGCTTCAATTTGAACTTGGAAGATAGATATAAAATAAAAAGAGGCTGTCATTGAAGACAACCTCTTTCTTTACTGATGATCTGCTATTGCTTGATTAGTTGATTTGTACTTATCAGGATGCCTTTATCGTTTGTAACTCTCACCTGGTAAGTGCCACTTGAAAGCCTGCCGATGTTCAGCATTACAGTTGATGTTCCTTTTGCTAAAGACTGCCGTTGGCTCATTACAACTTGTCCTTTGCTATCCAATACATCTATTCTGAAATTACTACTTTCAACTGCTGTGATCTGAAGATTAGATATAGTTGATGCAGGATTTGGATATAACTGAGCTTTTGGAGCAACCTTTATATTCTCCACATCGGTAACAGATTGTCTTAAGCCGAGGATAGAAGTTGCACAACCTAGAGCAAATGAACCTATCGGCTTATCATTTATTGTGAAAGTGAATATACCGCCTGCACCAGGTATTTCTGTATACGTTGGTTGGTACTTACGTGTATTGTTTGATGCAGCACCCGTATAAGATGCAGCACTTACATGATACACAAGGAATGAACTTCTTGACCTGTTTGTTGCAAGTTCTAAAGCTTTCAGTTCAGCTTCTGTATAGTAGAAACTAAAAGACGTAGAGGCTTTGTAGATCAAAGATGGCTCTACTCTTACCACTTTATCTGCTACTTTATGCAATCCATCATTTCCATAATACAAGTTGAATGCACCATTACCTGCTCTCTCAATGTAGGCGTTAGTACAGCCGAAGCTCTTTCCTGAGTTATTGTTGATGTTAGCAATCACTTCTCCATCTTGCACACTATAAAAGTTAACAGATTGCCCGGCGAGTACCATTTCTCTAGAATTGTTACCCAGATCGTTCTCTATAGTTTTACTTTCTCCTGTTACTGAGAAATTGTCAATTGAAACGCTTTCAGGGCCACCTGCATTTGTATCATTGAACCATTTAAATCCGATATAAAAACGCTTGTTGGCAAGGAATGCAGGCAATGCCATATCGAATGAACCTGAAGTCGGGGTTAAAGAACAGAAAGGACCAAATCCATCTGAAGTAACATTCAATTCCGTAAAGTTTATTCCATCGTAAGAATACACTACTGCCATGTAATCAAACACCCCGAAGTTCTCAGGATTCAATCCATTTGCATCAACTTCTCCCTGTACTCTATAATCGAATTTAATTCTCAGTTTATTTAATCCTGCTGCATCGATGATTGGTGCAGAAGCTATAGTTGAAGCAGGGCTTGCGCTATTGTATGTTCCTGGTAATAATTGAACGCCACTAACTAAAGGTGTGATCTTCAATTGCCCATCCCAGACTCCCCAATTATTGTCACTTACCACTTCTGATGATACATTCCAACCCGAAGGAAGATTAAAGCCATTCGCAATTCCATCAAAATTGCTACCCGTTAAAGTTCGGGAACCACTGCCAATTATTGGAGTGATATCATCTTCATTAATATTGATCGTGTAATTATTGTTTACTAGTAAATTCCCTGCATTAATAATTGCAATAGATAAATTAATTATTTCGTTGGCCTCAACTATAGCATCGTTCTTTATAAACACACTTAGGTCAACGATCTTATTCGCTGATGTAGTGTTTGATAAAGTAGTAATCGGTAATCTATAATCCAGATTATTAGAAGCAGAACCAGATGCAGTGATAGTAGCTGATGAGCTTGCAGGTAACAACACTTTTATCTTATATTCCTTTTCAGCATCACAACCTGCACCTGCATCACCTTCATTAATAGTTATGCCTGGCTGAAACACAAATCCATAAGTAGATGTACAAGAGGCGCCATTGTATTGACTACCTACACCTACTGCATACCATGCATTCATGACAGACTGCACTGCCGGTGAACATGCATCACCTGAGATCACTGTAGCCGCTGCGATAGAAGCTTCCCTGGCTTCAGCATATGTAGCCGTAGAGCTTAGCATCAGTTCCATCATGTAAGCTATCTTTTCGGAAAGTTCGAATCCAATACCAGTTACTGAGTAAGCATTACCCAGGTCATTTATGCCATCATCAGAATCTGCTCTTGCGTATTGACCATCCGGCCCCGAACCGTTATGCGATCCAACTGTAATAAGGTAAAACCATTTGTTCAACACTCCACTGTTATTATGCACCCCGCAATAATCATTTGCAAGATCAGGAGCACAATCTGGATTTGACCAGTTTTCTCCACCATAGGTATCTGGATTTCCTGCTGCTTTTGGGTTATCCATTCGTCTGAGCGGATTATCATATGTAGCACCTATTTGTTCACCGATATAGAAAGGCCTGTAAATATTGGCGAATGCATTATCAACAGATCTTATTGCATAATGCTCAACGCAAGCTGCCCAGATATCACTAAGTGCTTCATTCATTGCACCGGATTCTTTTTCATAAACAAGATCAGAAGTATAACTACATATTCCATGGCCGATCTCATGCCCGCAAACATCTAACGATGTAAGTGCCTTGTAGCCGAGCGGAGTTGCAGTACCAGAACCATCGCCATAAGTCATATAACTGCCATTCCAGAAAGCGTTGTCATAAGCAGGACCATAGTGCACAAAGCTTTTGATCTTACTATCCCTATCATCAAAGCTTCTACGATTGTGATGGTTAAGCCAATAATCATACACAATACCAGCGCCCCAATGAGCATCCCACGCGATGTCGTCATTTTCTGCTTCAAAAGCGCCTTGTTCTCCGGTTCCATTTTGTAATGGATCAGAACGTTTGTGTTCAGATAGTGTCCAGTTATTATCAACATCGGTAAATGACTTCCCTTGAATGTATAAATAAGGGATATTTAATGGTAATCCTCCCACCCCATTCATATCATACGTTTCTATTCCCTTTCCTCGGGAATCATCAATTAAAGTCCATGTAGCAGTTCCAGGAATATATATTTCTGTAGTAGGATGACTGGAAACCAATAAACCTCCACTATGAGGATCAAGGCCGCTGATCAGTTTTGTTTTGATTTGTCTTTCTCCTGCATACCTGGTTTTAACCGTTGTACTTACTGAAGTACCATCTGCATGTTTAATGATTGCATCGTATAATAATATTTTACCGTTTTGAGCATCTACATAAACCCATCCTCTGCTTAAAGGTTCCGCTGCATAAATATTAAATTTGTATGCTAGCCTCATTTCAGCTACGCCTTGCTTAGTAAAATCTTTAATGATCACTAATTCACCTTTAGAAGTAACTTCTGCAAGTTCTTTTGCAAGTGCGTCTTTTAGTCTCAGATCGGTAGCTGCATTTATCTTTTCCCTGATCTCTTCCTCAGCATATTTCTTTGCGTTTACTCTCCGCTTAGCATATGCTAAGGCTTGTTCAGCAGTTAGTAAAGGCCGCGTTTCTAATGTGTTTGGAACCTGGAACCATGATCCACTGTACATAGTCACATTTCCATAATTAAAAAATGCTTTGAACTTAGATCTATCTACTTTTATCCCTTTGTAGTACTGTTGATATTCCTGTACTTCAAGTGTAGTAGTGTACACTTGTTTATCCAGTTGCAAAGCATCAATACCTAGTCTTAGTTCAAGAAAATTTTCCAGTTTTTGTTTGGCTGTACTTCTGTCATAAGTCATCCTTTTATGATCCATCTGGATCAATACAGGAGATTGAGTAAGTGGTGAAATAGATACGTTCTTTACCACGGGATCTGCATAGATCTTCCTTTTGATTTCTTCAATTTGTTGAGGTGTTCTTTGTGCAAAGAGCGAAATAGCAGCAATGTTCATTATTAGCAATAAACAATTGCCTTTAAATAAAGGTGTTTTCATACCATGGTTTGATTTGTGTGAAGAGATAGTGGCCTATAAACAGGTCTTCTTGTAGCAAGCGAATAAATTTTGTGATGGATCGTTGTGAAAAATCTTACTCAACTAGCTTGCCATTCTTAATAAAACGTTAATGGAAGAAAATAAATCAAGAACAGAAGATTCTAAAACAAGGCTTTGTAAAACAATAATTTATAGTTGCATAAGCAACGGTTGCATCTTTAACTAACCACAATTTTGGTATTATCACACGAAAACTTGTAGAGTTGAATACCTAAAAACAGAGACATTAAGCTCAATTCAGATCAACGATGAAGTTTGAATTTTTGGATTACATGCTTTGCTACTAAACTTCCTAACATGTTGCCTTGCTCAATAGAATATCTGTAATGTATGCCACCATATAATCTTGACATACCAGCTTCGTTTGCGGCCTCAAGTATAGTGGGATATGTTCTTGCAGGCATCCCTATTGTTTCATAACTCCTGTCTACAACTTTACATTTATCTCCAAAAACAGTAGTTAGTGCAGTTGCCGCAGCTGTTGATAAAGTAGCATGTGCCGCAGGAAATTCAGGGTGAGGAGGTGTTTCTATTAATGGCTGCCAGTTTTTGTCAATATGTTGCTGAATATAAGTAACAGGTCTTAGCACATTGAATGTATATTTTCCTTTCCAAGCCAATATAGAAGCGTCATGCATGGCGATTGCCATTTGCACATAAGCAGTTAGAGATTTAACTAATGAAATCTCATTCTCCTTAATAAGACCTGATAAAATTGAAGTCCAATGTCCAAATACAGTTAAATAAGCTCCGTTCGGTGAATCATCCCAATACAACGCAGTTGCTTTCTGATCAGGTGTAAGATGAGTGGTTATATTATATACCTCCTGAGCCATTCTATAGAATGAAGAAGCTTTGTTTGAAGAATAAACAGGCTTATCTAAGACAAATGCCTTTTGAAGGTTTGGCGACATTGATCTACATTCACTCCAAAAAGGAGCCGCAGGTTTAATTGCAGGCACCCAAGTCCCTTCAGCCCGCACAGGCTTGTAAATCTTTTTCGAATCAGAACCATCTGTTTTACTCCAAGCAATTACCGCTTTTGCAACGGTTTGGCCAAAGAGAGACGACTCTTCAATAGAAGCCTGATCATCTGCTTGGCTAAAAGCTTCATAAATTGAAACCTCCAGTGAATCAATTGACGCAGCACATGTTCCAAAACTTCCGTAAAAAAACTTAAGCATAGTTGCATATGCTGCGTTCAAACTGATGTCACAGTTAAAGTTCTTTTTTAAGGGTAAGGGTTGAAAATTATATTCTGGCAACTGGCCAGATAAAGAATAAAAAGAACTATAACCAGGAACCACACTTTCATATGCAGCTATAGCTGTATAAGAAAAATGTCTTGAATAAGCTACATGGCTAATCCCTGTTGCTTTCTTTACTAATTTGCAATGAAGGTTGAGCCATTTAGATAAAGTATGCTCATCTTTTATCAAGTGCTTTTCTTGAGTTACTCCAAAATAAATAACTGTACTCATGCATGTGCTGGATACAATCAGCACAAGAGCTATCATTATAGTTGAAGTTCTCACGACGTTCAGGATTGTAATGCAAATTGTAGAAATCATGAGAGTCATAACATTCAAAAAAGTTCAATTTTTTTACAGATTAGCTCAGTTGCAGCATTTCCGCTCTCTTTCGGTATTCGATAGGTGTAAATCCGGTTTTCTGCCTGAATATTCTGCTGAAATGGGTTGAATTTTCAAACCCGCAGTCGAAAGATATGCTAGCCACAGAATCTTTTGTCTGTAATAAAAGCTTTTGGGCATGTTCAATCTTTTTTTGAATTACCCATTTACCCGGCGTTGTTTTATAGATTGATTGAAAATCTCTTTTAAAAGAAGAAATACTTCGATTGGTCATTTTTGCATAAGCTTCCAGCGTAAGGTTATAAGAAAAATTATTTTCCATGATCTCACTTATAGAAGTTGCGTGCTGATGCTTAATAGTCAGGAAATAATTATGTAGCACAGCATTGGCGGGGTTTCTTAATAAATGTACCAGAAGTTCCTTGAATTTTAACTCGATTAGCTCTACCGGCACAGCCTCTTCTGCTGTAAAGTACGGCACAATAGATTGATAAAACATATGCAACAACTTGTCACCATGAATCGGAATTATTGGTGCACTGGATTCATAGGTCGGTTTTGTACCAGGAGAGTAGCTTTTTAGAAAGGAGTGAATAAAAGAATCAGGCATCATAAACACTAATACACAGAAAGGATCATCAAAAAACTGCTCTACTATACATGCACCTTTCTTAATAAAAGCTATAGACCCTCTTGTTAATGTAAGAGACTCAGCGGGAGTATGCAAAGTCTTTTTACCGGAAAGAACATAATAAATGTAATTATGCTCAGACCATTTTGCAGCTTTCTTTACTTTAGTAGGGCAATCATAATTTAAAAAAAGCAGATCGTTACATGTAAACTGTTTAAAGTACTCAGGATTATTTATTACCAATTCCACATAGTTGATCATGATCTTTTTCAGGCAAATTACTTGAAATTGCTTTTTTTAACCACTGACAATAGTAATCTGCTGCTTATAATTTTATTAAAGCGCCTTAGACTATGCGGATTTGAAAAATTGGTAACGGAAGAACTGTACTTTAATGTTGAGCCATTTTTTTCCAGCAAATTCGGTTCTGAAGTAGTTCCTTAAGTATATCCAAGATACATTCATTGGCAACAGGGCTACCACCATGTGGACTAATTTTATCATCCTCTTCTATAAACGAAACAGAATCCCCAAACCTTTCTATTAATTCCCTATCTATAAAATTCACGGAATAAAAAGATGGGTATTGATCAACACTGCAAACGAGGTAACCGGAATAACTTCTTCCCTGGAACTTGAAATGGATCGTTTCCATATTTAATCTCAACGGTCGCAGTGTGTTCATACGAGTTTAATAAAGCTGAGCAGAAAAGCCGCAATTACCATTCCCCGATCTCTTTTATTTCATTTTTTAATATACTAATCCCAAAAAAAAAGCAGCTTATTACTAAGCTGCCGGTTTGTCTACTTGACTAAAGCCTACCTTTTTCTAAAGCCCTTCTAATCATTCATCCAATAACTTCTGTACGATGCAACATGAATGATTTTATTGCTACTGATCCTTTGGTTCGTCTACACTATAAGAAATAAGAACTATGCCAAAGCATTATAGTGCTGCTTATGTTTTTTCTCTCTTTTAGATCACAAAGACGATCGTGGGCGATTTTTATCCACGTTGAATTTACCTAGATCTGCTTTGGCATAAATCTTTCATCGTGCTTACCAAAGGTTTATGAATGGATGTAGTGCTTGTAATCCTTAGCTGCATACTGATCGCCACCGTGATCATTTCTGCTATTCACAAAAGTTATTGGCTCTTCAGGGTATTTGAATACCCACGATTTCAAAAGCTGGTGCTGATGCTGATTCTTGTAGCTGCATGGGGATACTTCCATCCATTTGAGAATTGGTTCTTCATTGTGTGCTTTGCCGGCCTTTTGATCTGCACTATCTACACCATCTACAAGATCTCTCCATACACCTTTTTGAATAAGAAAGAGATGAAGCAGGTAAATAGTACTGCCGGTGAACACATCAGCATTTTTGCCGCCAACGTTTACCAGGAGAACAGGAATTATAAAAAGATGCTGCAGCAGATAAAAGAAACAGATCCAGATATCATCTTTCTTTTAGAAACAGATCAAGGATGGGCTGACGCGATGCAGCCACTCGAAAAAACGCATCCCTACATTCTACATGAGCCTTTAGACAATACTTATGGTCTTTTATTTTTCAGCAGGCTCGAAGTGATCAAAGGATCAGTGAAATATCTTGTACAAAAAGACATTCCTTCTATTGATGCAATCGTTCAGCTCCCATCGGGCCAAAAAGTGCAGTTGTACGGGCTACACCCTAAACCACCCGTTCCGAATGAAAATCTCTATGCCACCGCAAAAGATAAAGAACTGATGAAAGTGGCGTTAAAAGTGCGCAAGTGTAACATGCCATGTATCGTGTTTGGTGATCTGAATGATGTAGCCTGGAGCCACACCACCGAACTGTTCCGTAAGACAAGTGAATTATTAGACCCCAGAAGAGGCCGTGGATTCTATAGTACATTTTCAGCAAAGAGTTGGTTCCTGAGATTCCCCCTGGATTATATTTTCTGTACAGAAGATTTTGGTTTAGTACAGATGAAAAGAATGCCACCAAACGGTTCCGACCATTTTGCTGTATTCACCAAACTCGCTTACCAGGAAAAACTTGTGGCCGAACAAGAGCCGCCGAAAGCGGATGCATCAGAGCTGAATAAGGCTAAAGAAACCGCGAGTAAAGCGGCATAAAAAAGCCCTGCTTAGACAAGCAAGGCGTCACCCTTAGAAAATGGAAATCGTAAGCCTACACAGATATTAACTTGATGGTGGCGGTGGCATTTTATCCCCTCCGCTTTTGTTATCACTTTCAGGTAAAAGGTAATCGTTGTATTTAGCCGCATCTTTATCGATGTATATATTCTTTCCATCTCTTGCCAGCGTGCTCACTTTTGCAAACAGGTTATTGCCTGCTACAATTCTTTCCTGCGTAGCAAGTTCCCTGTTGTTGATTGCAGTAGTAATTGCATTGATCTTCTTGTCAAAATCCTGTGCGGTGGTTTCAATATCTGTAAGCATGTCCTGGGTCAATCCTTTTAGTTTCATCGTATTCAAGTATTCTGTAGCCATCCTCACTACACGCAACGCCAGGCGGTGGAGATCGGTATCTTTCAATTCAGTCATTCCATCAAAGCCAAACGTTCTGTATAAACCTTCGTTGTTGAATGTTGATTCTGCTATACCGCGAACCTCCCTGAGTTGTACGATGTTTTTTCTTGAGGCATCTTTTACTTCTGTAGCGGTAGTAACGAGGCCGAGTAATTCCTCGTCTGTTTTAATACCATTGAACCCTGCTATGAGTGTTTCCAGTTCGGTAACGTCTGCACCGGTGATACCTCGTTTTGTGAAATCGGCCATGTCCCGGTTTATGTTCACAACCAACTGGTCGGCAAAATCGGCAAGATCGCCGTCGGGCAAGTTGTACTTGCGCATTGCTTCTTTAGGCATAATACCTCCTTTATTTTTTTAGTTTAAGGAATACGCTAAGCTATTTCAGCAATGCATATGATGGTCGTATTCAAACCTGCAACATCAATAATTTAAGCAGTTGACCACTTCTAAGAGATAGTTACCACTTTCTGGAAGACTTTTGACCATTTCGGATGTATAGTTGACAATTTCTGGAAGATAGTTGACCGTTTCGGACATATAGTTGAGTGTTTCGGGAGGATAGTTGATAAATTCGGGTGTATAGTTGAGTGATTCGGGACGACGAGGGTATAAAGATGAACCGTTTTTTACTCCTGATCTTCTACCAGATAATCTTTTAATTTAGGTAATCAGCCTCGACTCAGCATCTGAAGTTAAAAATCCGTTCAAAATGAAATATATACTAATAACTTTGCTATTCTATTTAGCTTAAAAAGCAGTACCCAACCATTAGGGTTTTGTTTGGCGGATCAACCTATTCAAAGAGAATTTAGTTCTCAATACTTGCTTGGGCATGGACCCCATCTTTATGATGATTATTATTATTGGGAGCCAGGGCAGGTAATTGCAATTAAAATTTTAAATGGCAGCGTGAGTTTAAAATCAAAGATTCAAACAGCTGCAAAAAGGTGGGAACCCTATGCTAATATTAAATTTCATTTTATTGAATCAGGTGAATCCCATCTTAGAATTCTGTTTACTAATGACGGTTTTTATAATGCGCCTATGGGAACACTTGCTAACATTTACGCACAGGAAGAAGCTAATATTAGAATAGATACTTCGATGCTCAGATTGAATGAACCATTAGAGGCAATTGGATTGCATCTATTCGGACATGTATTAGGATTTACCCATGAAAGTCTATTTCCTATGAGCGGAAGAAATTGGAACTATTCTCAAATTTTGAAAGATCTAAATAGAGTACAATGGGATCAATCTAAAGTAATAAACAATTTTTTGAATAGGTACAGTGCGACGGTTTCAAATACGCTTTATGATAAAAATTCGGTCATGAATTTCACTTTCCCAAGAAGATGGACCAAATCAGAAAATGGGAAATGGAATGATAAGCTATCAGACAATGATAAAATGCTTGCTCGTTATTACTATCCAAAAAAAATGAATAGGACTACCAGCGATTCTTTCGACGATTATTTTCAACCCGATAAGGTTAGACTGCTTAAAAACAAGGAGGGTTATAGCTTTTATCCTGAAGGGAATCTTACAATAAAAAAGCTTCACAGTGAAATCTATTTTACGATCTTATTTTATACGGTTGATGATGAATTAATAAAAAGTAATAAGTGGCAGTCGGTTGATGACCAACTAGCAATAGTTAAGAAAATATATCTGCCACCCGGCAAATATTCTTTGAATAGCAAAAGCTTGAACCTAGGTCTATTTGTCCCAAAAATTGCTTTGCAATTGAACGATAAAGTTTATGCGAGATTCAGAATTTTCATTCCTAATATGAATGATGACAAAATCCAATGGTTATACACCTCTAACAAAATTGCTATCGAATAACTTATTGGATTTGTGGGTAAGAAATCTTTTCTCACACCCCACAAAAAATCCCCCCGAACACACCAACACCACCGGTACCAACACCACCGAATGCAACACCACATCCCCATAATAATTCCCGGTCAGCAAATGCCTTAACCCAAACACTGCTGCATAGATCACCGCGTAGTGCACCAGGTAAATAGAGTAACACATGCCGCCGATCGTTACGATCCATTTATTGCTTAACAAAGCCGGCAGCAACTTTCCTTTAAACATGGCAATGAACATCACTGAATAAAAAATGAACACTAACAAACGTATATCCCATGCCTGGTAACCTGAATAATGAAAAATGCATACGAGTGCTACAATGCCCGCCACATCCCAGAGAAAATGTTTAGATCCGCTGAAGAAATTTTTATGCGTGATAAAAACATCGGCTATAATGATTCCAGTAAAAAAGTTAGCAGCATAAGCGATGAAAGATTTTGAAAGATGATTCGCTTCAAACCATGAAACATTGGATGCATATAACTGGCTCAGTCCAAATAATGCAGCGATCAATAATATCCTTCGCACATATACATTCTTCCGGAAAAAAAGAAAAGCGAACAATGGCAGCAATAAATAGAATTGCATCTCTATCTCCAGCGTCCATGCAACGGGATTGATAGTGCTTTGACTTCCATATACAATATTGTGCACATAAAAGATACTTGCTGCTAAATGTTTGAATGCGTCTTCAAAATTTGCATGTACTATATATACTGCCGGAATAAAAAGAATGAGCAAACTGATGATGTAAGGCGGCTCTATCCGTATCAACCTTCTTTGATAATAGTGCTTCAGCGAAACCACACCACTTGTTTGCAAGGCTTTTAAGAACGGAAGCGATAACACAAAGCCACTAATGAAGAAAAATATGTTCACTCCTGCCCCACCTTGTTCAAGAATGATCGCCAACCTGTCGTGCATGATCATCTCTTCCGGCAAACCCGATACCCTGAGCACATGCAGGTTAATGTGCGACAGCACTACACCCAGTATAGCTATGAAACGTAATCCCTCTATTTGGGGAATGAGCTTTGATCGATTTGGCTTGGAAAGTATGGTAAGCAGCTTGGTAATAACTTAGTGATTATGGCTTTCCAAATATCGTGGATATGGCATCTGAATTTGCCACGGATGACCGGAATCATTGATTATATCCTTCATTATTCTGTTCTTACGAAAGAATTTCCGGTTTCGCAATCGTTCCCTGTAATTCTTTTTCGGCTCTGGAACGGTTCTCCCTAAATTTGCCGGACTTACAAATAAACATTTAGTTTATAGTGAAAGTGGGATAGTAGTGTGAAGCACATATCATCAAAAAAATTGCTTGAATATGGGATATATCAAAGACAGGTTTAAAGAAAAGTCTGATGCTGCTGGTGCAGAGATCAAAAACCTGGTAAAAGAACACGGTAACAAAAAAATAGGTGAGGTTACGCTGGCCCAGATATACCAGGGCATGAGAGGCATCACTGGTCTTGTAACAGAAACTTCTTTACTGGATGCCCAGGACGGTATCCGTTTCAGGGGATATTCAATTCCGGAGCTTCAGCAGAAACTCCCTAAAGCACCTAATGGCAGTGAGCCATTACCGGAAGGTTTGTTCTACCTGATGCTTGTGGGTGAATTACCAACAGAAGAAGACGTTAACCATATCACGAGTGTTTGGCAGCGTAGAAGCCATGTGCCGAGCCATGTATTTCATACGATAGACGCATTACCTATCAACACTCACCCGATGACGATGTTCGTTACCGGTGTGATGGCTTTGCAAACGGAAAGCAATTTTGCAAGGAAGTATAAAGAAGGATTAGCGAAGAAAGATTACTGGGAAGCTACGTTCGATGATTCGATGGACCTTATTGCACGGTTACCTAGGATCGCAGCGTATGTGTATCGCCGTAAGTATAAGAACAACGAACATATCCAGCCAAACGGGTTACTGGACTGGAGTGGTAACCTCGCCCACATGATGGGTTATGAAGATGAGAGTTTCAAAGAATTGATGCGTTTATATATGACCATTCATGCAGATCATGAAGGCGGAAACGTATCTGCGCACACTACACATCTGGTGGGTTCTGCTCTCAGTGATCCATACCTCAGCTACGCTGCAGGAATGAATGGTTTAGCAGGTCCGCTACACGGATTGGCTAACCAGGAAGTGATCAAGTGGATATTTGAAATGAGAGAATCGTTAGGAACAGAATGCCCTACCAACGAGCAGATAGAACAATACGTGAAGGATACATTGGCATCCGGAAAAGTTGTTCCGGGTTATGGACACGCAGTACTGCGTAAAACAGATCCACGCTTTACAGCACAGATGGAGTTTGGTAAAAAGCATATGCCTGATGACAAACTGGTGCAAACTGTCTGGAATGTTTATAATACAGTACCTCCGATACTGCAATCATTAGGTAAGATCAAAAACCCGTGGCCTAATGTAGATGCGCATAGTGGTGCTTTACTGGTTCATTATGGAATGGTAGAATATGAATTCTATACTGTTCTGTTTGCGGTGAGCAGGTCGTTAGGCGTATTGGCAAGCTTATGCTGGGACAGAGCATTAAGCTTCCCGTTAGAGAGACCAAAGTCTGTAACAACAGAATCGGTGAAGAAGTGGCTAGCTGGGGAAGATGAGATATGGGAAGGATAATAATTTGAGTATAATTGAAAAGAGCATAGTTGATCTATGCTCTTTTTGTTTGCGCAATGGCCTGCTTTTGGATGCTTAAATAAAAGATGCTTATTTTTCGAACCATAATTACATTGAATGAAAGTTTATATTGAGCCACCAGAGATCGACATCAATCCTATACAGGAAAGACTTGCCACTTTGCCTGAAGATCACGAGCTGAGACCCATACTGCAGAATGTGATCTCGCTACAGCAACGTTACCTGGAAGTGGTTCAACAAAACCTTCAATACCGGATCATGTGGGCATTGCGTTCAATGGAACACGAGATAGAAGAAGCTGGCGGAATGATCATCCTGAACACAGACGGCCAGCTTACACTTAAAGAATTCACACACGATCTCGCTGATAGAATTGAGGAGTGCATTAAACAGAACATGTAAGACATCAGTCCATAAATTCCCAGGCACTAACATAGCCATCTTGTTGCTGGGCGTATTCAATTAAGTCTGCATAGAATTTAAACTGGGATAATGTAGCGCTGTCGCCGATCAATACCAATTTCTTTTTAGCTCTTGTTATAGCCACATTCATTCTTCTTACTTCAGACAGGAAACCTATTGCACTCTCTGCATTACTACGGGTTAAGCTGATGAACACTGCATCTCTTTCCTGTCCCTGGAAACTATCTATCGTATTCACTGAAAGGGAGGCATATTGCTTTAGTTTCGGATGGGCAGCAACTTCTTCTTTTAATAATTCAACCTGGTGACGATATGGTGCAATGACTGCGATGGATGGAAATGTGGTGGCCGAATAACTTTTCTCCAGCCCAGATACACAGTTAGACAGGTATCTGACAAGGAAGTTCGCTTCTTCAGGATTAGAAATACCTGTTCCCTCCTGCTTTTCATCAAATCCGCATCCTGCAGTATCTATAAAAAGGAATGGTTTATCATCTTCAAATAATGTTTCATTAGCAACGGATGGATGTGCGGTTAATCTTCCCGAATAAAATTCTTTTGATGAGAACTGCATGATTCGGTGATGCATCCTGTGTTGCTCTTCTAACAACGTTACTGCTTCAGGGTGCAGGAACACAGCTTTCTCCATCAATGTAACAGATAGCTCTTTTGAGGCTTCATCCGATTTGATAGTAGGTGGCAATTGGTAATGATCTCCCGCCATTACCACCTTCTTTGCTTTAAGGATTGGTATCCAGCATGCAGGTTCTAATGCCTGGGCTGCCTCATCGATCACAACAGTTTCAAATCTTAAGTGCTTTATGGTATAATGATTTGCACCCACCAATGTAGCCGTGATCACATTCGCTTTGCTTAATACATCATCAGTAATATACTTTTCTGTTCTTTCTATTTCTTCCCTGATGTTCTTAGCTTCTGCAAATAAAGCTTTACGCTGTTCTCTTTCTGACGGGCCGAAATTGCGCTTGTATTTATGCGCCATGTCACGATATTCAGCAGCCTGCTTCTTCAATCGCTTTATATCTTTTGCGGTGGGATGCGCAGATATCTTATCATCTAACGTGAGGTTCATCTGCCGCTCATTCACTCTTGCAGGATTACCGATTCGAACTACATTGAGGCCAATGTCAGAAAGTTTTTCAGAAAGAAGATCAACAGCTGCGTTGCTCGGTGCAGTCACCAACACTTGTTGAGGCTTTTGTTGGATAATAGCTTTTATCGCTTGCACTAAGGTGGTCGTTTTGCCTGTACCGGGAGGCCCGTGAACGATCGACAGCTCATTCGCCTGCAGTATTTTTAATACCGCTTCTTGTTGCTTTGAATTGAGACCTGCATCCACAGGCTTATGAAGTGTTTTATCAAAGCTTACAACTCTATTGCCCGTTAAAATTTGTATGAGATCACCTTCTCCTCTTTTTTCAGCTATTACAGGGGCAAGTTTCATAGCGGACTCCATTTCTGCATAGCTATTCTCGTCAAACACCGCATCAATTCCCAATTTACCCAATCGACTCCAGTGGGGAAGTTCGTCAGTTCTAAGGGTCAGTTTTAACCTGTTACCTGAAATATGAGATATCGTTCCCTCAATTCTATCATTTTGAGAATCGTGGTTGCTGAATAATGCAGCGGTCATTCCAAAACGAAGCTGGTGAAATATATCCTGGTGAGTGGTCCTTTCAACTTCAATAATGAGGTAATCGCCTCTGCCGATCTCTGAATCTTTTATTGCAATGGGATACCAGGTCATGCCGTTCTCCCTGCGATCCGTTATAGACAAGCGGGCAAGAAGATCTTTATACAAGTTCCTGTCAACCTCTTTTTCGATCCTTAATAATTCCTGTAAACGTTTAAAGTAATCCATGCAGTCAAGTAAGGTGATACATCATCGGAAGAGTGATTGGTATCAGCCAAAGATCAGTCTCGGAATAATGGAATGATGACCAATCTGACTATGATAAAGATCACCGCAGCAAGAAACATGAGCAGAGAAATACGATTGATGCCATGCATGTATTTCATCCACTGTGAACGTTCCTCTTTTGGATCTCTTTTCCTGAGGTATAAATATTCAGCCATCTGGCGTAGGATTCCCATAAAAGATTTTGAACAAAGCTAAAATGCAATCTACTTAGAAGCGTTTTTTTTCTTCAGAATCTCATCCAGCTTCTTAAAAGAAATAGGTTTTTGCCATAGCCTAACCTTATCAGCTGCTTTTTTAGAATCAAACATGCTATTGTTGTAGGCTGTTATGAGGTGTAGATCGGCTGTCGGCTTTTTGTTGAGGATAAAAGAGGTGACTTCCCATCCAAAACCGTCTGGCAGGTTATTATCCAGGAATATGATATCAGGATTTACGACATCCAGTAATTGCAAGCCCTCAGACAATGAATTGGAGCATGTTACATCGCACCCATGTTTGGTAAAATAGTTACTAAGAAGCAAACAGGTGTCCACCTCATCGTCTATTATCAGCACTTTCTTCCTTACTTCCATATCTTGATAGTGAAAAAAATCTTGCCAAATTATTGCTCTAAATTACAACGCTGATACTTTAGTGTTTCTTTATAAGAGGAAAATGTTGTTGTGGAATTTGATACCCAATTTTTACTTGGGGAATTTATTGCCGAGAAAGTAAGGCGAACCGTAATGCCTTATTCTGTAGCTGACTAAGCGAAATACATCAAAAAGTAACTCCTATAAGCTTTTTGTATGTTGTAGAAGACAATAAGTTTCTTTAAAAAGAACTGTCCATTTTCTTAGGACGAAGGTGCTTGTTTTACAAAAAGGGAAATTTTAGGTACAATATATGATTATACAGCTTTGCCTTACGAACCTGCATTGATTTCCTATGATGGCAATGCAGCGTTAGATTTGCAAAAGATTCATATTTTATATATTGTAAATAAATCACCTGCACCTATGCAAAAGATTCTTGTGATAGATGACGACAGAGACACCTGTTTAATGCTCAACCGTTTCCTTACACGCCAGGGTTTTGAAGTTCATGAAGCTTACCAGGGCAAAAAAGCGTTGGAGATGATCGAGTCGATATCTCCAGACCTGGTAATGACAGATTTCAGGTTAGGTGATATGGATGGTAGCGAAGTTGTAACTAAAATAAAAGAGAAATACTATCACATTCCTGTATTGGTGATAACCGCTTACAGCGATATCAAGACCGCTGTAGAAATCATGAAAATGGGTGCGTATGATTACATTACAAAACCCCTGTTTCCTGATGAGATCGTAGTTACGATAAGAAAGGCGCTGGATAATGCCCCGGCTGCAGGTACACAAGCGCCTGCTACGAACGAGGTAAGAGACTCCTCAGCTCCTTCACGAAAAAAATCTTCCGCAGCATACAGTGATGGTGGTGATTATATTTTTGGTTCCAGCAATGCCATGAAAGAGATCTTAAGACAGATCGAATTAGTGGCCCCAACAGATTATAGTGTAATTATTCATGGTGAGAGTGGAAGTGGTAAAGAAGGCTTGGCAAACGAAATTCATAAGCGTAGCAGGAGAAAAGACAAACCTTTTGTACCTATTGATTGCGGTGCTTTATCAAAAGAGCTTGCAATGAGTGAATTGTTCGGCCATGAGAAGGGTTCATTTACCGGTGCGACAGGACAAAAGATAGGAAGCTTTGAGATTGCTAACGGAGGAACTATCTTCCTTGATGAGATCGCTAACCTTTCATACGAGATACAGGTTGGATTGCTTCGTGTGATACAGGAAAGAAAAGTAAGACGTGTAGGTGGCTTGCAGGATATTCCGCTTGATGTAAGGATCATCGTAGCAAGTAATGAACGTTTATGGGAAGCAACACGCAAAGGAAAATTCCGTGAAGATCTTTTCCATCGATTCAACGAATTCAGCATAGATATTCCACCACTTAGAGAAAGAAGCGAGGATATCATCTTATATGCAGATCACTTCCTTAACATTACATCTTCGCAATTGAATAAGGATATAAAAGGATTTTCACCTGAAGTATCCGAAGCGTTCAAAAATTATGTGTGGTATGGTAATCTTAGAGAATTAAAGAACGTAATCAAAAGGGCAGCGCTGTTAACGGATGCTGAATACATAGAAGCAAGATCCCTTCCGTTTGAAATAATCAATTTCAAGAAACTCCAGTTTGAAAAACCTGCTGAACCTACTGTTATGGGTATAGCGGGAAATATGGAAGGCAAAACTGCTTTCGATCCTGCTCAACCGCTTAGTTTAAAAAATGCCAGCCGTGATGCTGAATACGAACTGATTTTGCAGGCATTGAAAAAAGCGAATTACAACAAGAGCAAAGCAGCCAAGCTGTTAGATATTGACAGGAAAACACTTTACAATAAAATGCAACAATACCAGGAGTTCAATAATCAATAATGCCTGTACTCGAATCAACCTTACCTTCTACACATACCGCCGAAGTTGAGGAACTCTTAAACTTTGGTATCTGGGAATATGACTTTGATGAAGATATTTTTCATTGGTCAAAAGGTATGTATCGATTGTTTGGATATGATCCCGATAGCTTTACAGAAAAGATCACGAGTAATCTATACAGAAAACATCTTACTGAAGAATCGAAAGATCTTGCGGAAGAGAAGAGGCTTGAAGTGATTCGTTCTGAAATGAATGAATACAGCTGGACGTTTGATATCATCAGCAAAGATGGTAAACACAAAAAACTGGAAACACACTCCAGGATAATACGTGACGATAATGGTAAACCTGTAAAATATCTTGGTACAACCAGAGATGTTACCCAGTTGAAGAACTATGAGAAAAACCTGGAAAAGACCATAGTTGAATTAAACCGGTCTAATAAAGATCTTGAAGAGTTTGCATATGTAGCTTCTCATGACTTACAGGAACCACTAAGGAAACTTTCAACATTTACAGAAAGACTCACCACTCGTTATTCAGATAAATTGGACGATGATGGCAAGATGTATACTGAACGCATCATGGCAGCTACCAACAACATGCGTTCACTTATTGAAAACCTGCTTGAGTTTTCAAGAGTAGCTAAATCCAGCGCCGCCTTTGAAAAAGTAGACCTAAATGAAATCTTCAGGCAATCCTTGCAGGATAATGAACTAAGCATTTCAGAGACCAACACGAAGATCACTTCAGATACATTGCCGGCTATATCAGCAATTAGAACTCAAATGCTGCAATTGTTCAATAATATTATCAGTAATGCAATCAAGTTCAGAAAAAAAGAAGAACAACAAACAATTGAAATAACTTGCACAGATACTCCTCTAAGCATAAAAGCAAAACATATTTTACCTACTGAGCAAAATCATTATACAATAGAAATAAGGGACAAAGGAATTGGTTTTGAGCAGGAATATGCAGAACGGATATTCCAGATCTTTCAAAGATTACATGGAAAAGTTGAATACCCGGGTACAGGTGTAGGATTGGCCATCTGCAAAAAAATTGTTGACAATCACAAAGGTGTAATTTACGCAGAAGGCTCGCCTGGAGAGGGGACTGTTTTTACTATCATCATACCAGAATAAATTCTTACATATGGCTGTTAATTATTCATCAGTTAAGATCCTTGTTATTGATGATGATAAAGATGATTTTCTCATCATTTCAGATTACATCAAATTCATTCCAAATAATAATTTCACTATCGACTGGTGCTATAATTATCAACAGGCTGAAGAACATATTCGTAGCAGAACACACGAAATATATTTTGTTGATTACAGATTAGGTGCAAAGACCGGTCTGGACCTTTTACAATTCGCGGCCAGCATTCAATGCCAGGAGCCAATAATACTATTAACCGGTAAAGGCAGCCAGGATATTGATATCAAAGCGATGCAGACGGGCGCCACAGATTACCTGATAAAGTCTGAGTTGAACACGGAGAAACTGGAGCGATGCATTCGCTATGCATTAGAAAGAACAGCATCAACACAGGCGCTAAGAGAGAATGAAAGAAAATACCGCAACATTTTCGAAAGATCAAAGGACGCAGTCTTTCTCGCAGATCCTGAATTCAATTTCCGTGATGTGAATACCGCAACTTCTGATCTGCTTGAGTTTAATAAAGAAGAAATACTTACTAAGAACTTTTATGATCTGCTTGCCGATCCTGATGACAAGCGGTTGTTACATCAATGGCTTGCAGACAGAGGACAGGTAGAAGACATGGAAATTGATGTACTTACCAAAAGTGGTGACAGAAAAAGCTGCATCGTTTCAGTAGAATTTCAAACCGATAAAACAAATTCATTTTTTCTCCAGGGTATTTTACATGATATCACTAACCTGAAGAAAGCTGAAAAAGCAAATCTGCAAATAGAAAAACTTGCGGCTACAGGCCGTTTGATCAGGACACTTGCTCATGAAGTAAGAAATCCACTTAACAATATCAATATGAGCGTTGAGCAATTGTTGCTGGAAAACAGATCTGAAGACGATCTTGTTTTCTTTGATATCATTCAGCGCAATTCCAAGCGCATCGATAATCTCATTACGGAATTACTTGAATCTTCCAGGCCTTACGATCTCAACTTCCAGCCATATAATTTGCAGGAGATTGTGGAAGAAACTCTTTCAATGGCTATCGATCGTATCACACTTAGAAATATTCAGTTGGAAAAACACTACCCTCCTAAACCTGCAGAGATTCGTGCAGACAAAGACAAGCTGAAACTTGCATTATTGAATTTTGTGATCAATGCGGTTGAGGCAATGCCTGAAAAAAGTGGCAAACTCGATATTGCAATCGATTCAAAAGATAGCAGGCACATACTATATATCAAAGACAACGGTTGCGGTATTCCTGAAGAAAATTTATCAAGACTATTTGAGCCTTATTTCACAACTAAAAGGAATGGCATTGGTTTAGGACTGGCGTCTTCGCTCAATATTTTACAATCACATAAAGCAAAGATTGATGTCCAGTCTTCTACAAACGCAGGTACTCAATTCGCCATTACTTTCAACGAGAATTAAAAAAAATTATTGAGTATTTTTTTACCAGCTTTAATACACAACTTAGCACCTGTTCTGTCTCTCACTGCACCGTTCATAACTTTCATGAGCTATCAGGCAATCAACTATCAATAAGTTAGCGGCACTGCACCGGCACTTATGTAGATGTAATTCCTCAGAAAAAATTGATTTGCAGTTGGAAAACAACATCCTTAACAAATGGTATCCGTTTTGAATTATTGATAGCAGAACAAATGACGAGAATATGCTAACCGACAAAGAAAAGAATCTGGTCTTTTTAAAGGATAAGATCAAGGATCTGGAAAGTGCGTTGTTTTACAATCATAGTTCTGCGGTTTTAAAATTGCCAGTGTGTGTGGTAAAGATTTTAGAAGTAGACGAAGTAGGACAATTATGGTATTCAGTTAATCGCCCTTCGCAATGTCTTGAACATTTTGAACATGAATTTCCGGCCGAGCTGCAATTCTATAGAAAAGGAAAACAGCATCGAATAAAAATAAGTGGTAAAGCCGTAATAGTAGACGATCCTGAAGTGCTATATACTTTACCTGAGTCGATCACTTCCAAGTTTGATTATAAATCAAGTGTTCTTGTACGAATGAACATGAACATGGTTGACTATTTTGAACCTTATGCTTTCAAGAAAACGAATTGGTTTGATTCTGTAAGAAACTATATATACAAATGGATATATAACGGTCAGCCACAGTATCAACCTTACCTGACAGATACAGCATTTTAATTTTTAGAGTTACCAACCAGTAACTTTGAAACAAAAAGCCACCATATACTGGTGGCTTTTTATATCCTGGATGCTCAACTTAATTTGTAGGAGGTGAATCTATATTCAGGAAATTATTATCTTCCTTTTTCTTTATCCCGAAATTGTATCGCACATTGATACCAATCCTTCTTGTATCAGCATAACGTGAACCTTTGGCTACTACACTTCCCTGGTTAATAGAGAAATCATTCTTGTTAGTGTAGAACATGTCGTTCATGCTTAATGTCACCACTAGTTTTTGTTTCAGGAACTGTCGATTGATAGAGGCGTTCAAGGAACCGAAAGAACCCAATTCATAAAACTGCTGCAAGCCTTTAAATCTAACAAATCCATTAAGCGTGAATTGAGAAAGCTTACCAAGCTTTAATTGGTGATAAGTGAACACTGTCCAGGTGCCTCTTTTATACGAAAGTGGATTGTTTTCATACAAGCCTTCATAAAAATTATGGTTGTACTGGGCTCCTAAAACAAAAAAGTATTTTCCGCCGGGAGGAATTGCACCTAGCCCTCGTAAATAAAATTCTTTGTTCTTTCCTAAGTTGTCATACGTACGGTAAAAAAGCGCTTTACTCGTGTCTGCCTGGTATACAACATTAGTGAAGATATCTTTCGTTTGATTTACACCAACTGCAAATAATGGTCTTTCGTCTACACTGATATTCGCCTCATAATTGTTTGTGAACTGAGGACGCAAAGAAGGATTACCCGTTTCATACATGTATTGATCGATGTACCGGGCAAAAGGATTCAGATAATCATAACCCGGGCGATTCAATGTTCTTCGATATACCAGGTATGCCCTCAATTCATAGTTTGCAATCGCCATTACCTTTTTACTCAGGTATACATAAGGAAAGAGATCCGTACGGTGTATCGCAAATGATGTATCTCTTGGCACCATTTGATGGCCATTCATATTCGTATTCTCCATCCTCGTTCCAAATTTTAAGATGAAGTTCTTTCCTAACGTTTTTGACCCCTGCACATAAGCCGCATTGATATTCTCTGAATATTGGAAAGCGTTTGTACGTCTCACGTCTTTTATCCTGTTTGATCCGCTATATGTAAAGTAATCGGCAACGCTTTTAAATTCCAGCCACGAGGATCTCACACCAGCCTCGAATGTAAACCTGTTCTTCATTTTCAACTTCAGATCAGATTTAATTACAGCGTAGTGTCTTTTACCATTATTATTTCCATCTCCTCCTGCAAAACTGCCCATACTATTTGTGTATAGCTGATCATTATTGTTGTTGGAATAAGAATACCAGAGGTTATTCGTCCATTCAGACCCGGAAGTATCCAGTTTTAGCTTACCATCAAGGCCATTACCAATATAGAAATTACCCCCTGTATTCCTCACCTTGTTAATGTTGGTACCGTACACATTTCCTGTACTTATTTTTTTGAAAAGGTTGGTATTCTCTGTGCTATTATTAATATCATTAAAACTGATATTTCCGCTGAAATCAAGATCGAAATTCTTTGCTAATTGATCACTGTATCCATACCCGGCATAATACGAAGGTGTTTTATACCGTGTAAAAGCATTTTGTGATAAAACAGAATCAGGTGCAAATGTGCGATCAGTGGCGATCGTCTCATAAAAATTTCTTCTGCTATAATTAAGGTTGAGATAAGTTGTTCGCTTACCGTTATTGTTATTGATATTTAAACCGATAAATTGGTTTCCATAAGTTCCCTGTTGAGCAGCTACAGTAACACTACCTGTCATTCCGAGCTTTACCCCTTTCTTCAAAATAATATTGATGATCCCACCTGTTCCAGATGCATCATATTTAGCTGAAGGAGATCTGATGATCTCAATCTTAGCTACAGCATTCGGAGGAAGATTCTTTAGCATGGTTGCGATATCTGCAGCACTCATCTTCATCTCTCTTCCATTAATATAAATAGCTGAAGGTGTTGTACTGCTTAAATAAACATTTCCATCCTGGTCAAGAAATACACCAGGTGTTTTTTCTAATACTTCATATGCATTGGTAGATGCTGCAGCAAGATTTTCAGGTTCTACAATGGTTTTATCATCTTCCTGGCGCATCAACGGTCTTGTTGAAGTAACAGTCACAGTATTCAGTGTACCTGTAACAGGCTCCGCAACCAATGTAAAGTTCTGGTCTTCTTTAACGGTGATCCCCTTTTCTATCGTCTTATAGTTGAGTGAAGTGATGATGACCTTATACTGCTGGTTATTTTGCAGCTTTAGTTTACACACACCATTGCTATCTGCTACTTTCTGAACCGAATTTAAAGTATCCAGCATTGGAACAGCTTTTACCGTCGCGAAGGCAACGGGTTTATTGGAGTGATTGATGATTCTGAATTGAATGTTATTAACCTGGGCAAATGAGATCATATGGGCTGTGCAAAAAAAAGAAATGAGAATAATACGCAGTTGATTAGGTGCCATGGAGTAAAAATAGGTTGATTAGATTGGGGATCAGATTTAAAAAATGTTAAACGAACTGCGCACTTGATTTGTTACAATAATGGTCATATCTGCATTTTAATAATGCTTGAAATAACATTAACTGCAGTATCAAGTTTATTTTATGTTTTTATAGAGGCGTGTATGTAAACTTAGCGATCACTATTTCTGTGGATGCTTCGTGTGAAGGTTTGTTACCCGCATACAACCAAAGATTGATTAGCACAGGCATTGCAATGTTGGAAATGTTTTGAGTGCATATTTTTCTATAAAATTCGCCAACATCTTTTTGTGAAAAGCCATGCAGGCTTTGAAAAAGCACGGAGTTGGGCGCCCAGGTAAACCGATGCGTGGAGCGATCATTCTTTAGCCGAAAATTTGTCTCAAAACTGCATCGTGCAGAATTGTTAGCAGGCCAAACAGTGTAATGAAGGTTGTTAGCATTTTGCTCTCCCCATTTGGTAAACTCAATATCCATTTCATGATGATGGTCTAAAGCATAACCCGGATAGGTAAAACAGGCAAATACGACATTCTTATCCAATGAATCTATTCTTCCTTCTATTCTGAACTCAAATGTTCCATACAAAAACTTTTGTGTGGTCTCTACTTCAGCACAATACCACTTACCATCTTTATATGTTAGCTTGAGATGAAGTTTCCCATCACTATCTACCCAAACATTTTCATCACTCCAATAATTTGGGCCTGGCCCTTTTAACGTATGATGATCTTTGACCCGCCACTCATAACCGCTAAAACGAACGGTTTTCTCATTGCTATTTTGCGTTGATATTTTTCTATTGCACGAGAAGGACAAGACATAAGCACAGAACCATATGAAATATTTCGGTTGCATTTATTTGCTTGTATGTTTTCTTACCTCAGGGGCAACTTCACTGCCAAGCAATTCTATTGCCCGCAGAATTTTATCATGAGGCATTGTTCCTAAACTCATTTGAGCAAGGAAACGGGTATTACCGAATAATTCATACTCGTACAAAATTTTATCGATCACCTCTTGCGGGCTTCCAACAAGCACTGCCCCTTCTTTTTGGGTGGAGGCTTCGAACTGATCTCTCGTCAAAGGAGGCCATCCTCTTTCCTTTCCGATTCTGCCCATTACTTCCGCATATGCCGGATAGAATTCATCTCTTGCCTGCTTAGAATCATTTGCTATGTATACATGAGAGTTGATACTAAGTTGAAGCTTATTTACATCATGTCCTGCTTTCCGATACACATCTTTATATAGTTGTGCATAAGGAGCGAACCTTGCCGGCATTCCACCGATGATAGCTAAAGCCATAGGCAATCCGTATTCAGCAGCACGAACCACCGATTCTGGAGTACCACCTACCGCTATCCAAAGCGGTAACTTATCTTGATACGGCCGGGGATAAATTCCGAGGTTATTGATCGTTTGTGTATGTTCTCCTTTCCAGTTTAATTGTTCAGACTCATTGATCTGGATGAGCATTTGAAGTTTTTCACTGAAAAGTGAATCGTAATCTTTCAGATCAAATCCAAACAACGGAAATGATTCAATGAACGATCCTCTGCCTGCCATGATTTCTGCTCGTCCACCTGATAAAAGATCGATGGTTGAGAATTGCTGAAATACCCTGACCGGATCATCCGAACTCAAAACGGTAACAGCACTGGAGAGTTTAATGTTCTTAGTTCGTGCAGCAGCCGCGCCCAATACAACAGCAGGAGCAGAAACAGCATAATCAGGACGATGATGTTCCCCGATAGCAAACACGTCCAGGCCAACCTGGTCTGCAAGTTCAATTTCTTCTAACAGGTTTTGTATTCTTTGGTGCGGTGAAATAGTTTGTTTTGTAACCGGGTGCGTACCCACATCTCCAAAAGTGTAAATACCTATTTCCATATCTGCAAAAATGCAACAAAATAGTGCCTCAAACTACGCTTTGATAAAAGTGGAGATTAGTTGGATCTGACTTTTATGATCCCGAATATCTGGCGCTGGCTTCCTTCGGGATTGTTTTCTTCTTCATTTAGAACTTTCCAATTCTTCGAGGTGTCGATAAAGCCATCGTCATCAAGCCAGACAATTCGTTTACTTACTGTCTGGCATATGTTACCGCCGATAGCAGTAATAAACCCTTGCGCTTTATTAACCTCAACAACAATATCACAGTGAGAGATACAACTTGCATTAATAGTCTGCAAATTGAATTGCTTGTTTCTTCGGTTCATGCAAATAAGATCGCCCGGCTCCGGCCATGCACTCTTCTCATTCTGTATATCATATGCTGCAAACAATGTACTCTCATAATTCTTCGCATTTTCTCGTGCCCATACTATGTATTTAGAATGAGCGTTTGCATAATAAAAAGAATTCCCTGCTCCGGCTTCCTGCATCACCCATGAAATAAACACAGCACTCCACGGATGCTGAAATTGCCATGAAGAACTTTGAAGTTGCTTAGTTGTAGGTAAAGGAATTGCGCCTAATGTCCAGTATTGCATTAATATTGATATCGCTCCTGAATCCGTTTCCTGCATCGTTCCATTCTTATGCCAGCGCTCATATTCTTCAACTGCTTTTAAAGCTATAGATTGCTTCAGAGAAAGCTTCTCCTCTTCAGACCGGGGTTTATCATTTGACTGAGTGAAAGCACCATTAATGGCGCCATAGGCACTTACCAAGGCAATACATAGCACTATCAATAATGCCGATTTAAGTTCCAGGGGTATCTTCTTAAACATAAGCAGAATGGCAAAGATGCAAAAAAAGAAGGTTCATTCGCAATACATAGCGCTACTGTGACGCTGTTAAACAAATGAAAACTTTCGTCATCTGTTGTCTATTGATATTCTCTTTAGATAGAAAATGCACCTTAAATACCAATTAAGCGGTATCTGGAAAGAACGCTACATGAGTTAACTTTAACCGTCAAATGAAAAAGGTACTTACCCTCCTTCTGCTTTTATTTTCATGCATTGTGATATTTGCACAAGCAAATAACCCTTTTACAGAAGGAAAGAAATTATATGATTCTGCCAGGTATGAGGCTGCTGAAAAAAAATTCCTGGAAGCTCTGGATGTTGAGAACAAACGATCACCTATAGATAGGAATGCACGGGCGAACGTGTATAATTATATCGGGCTCAGCAGTTATATGCAGGCAAAATTCAATGCTGCAATCAAATACTACCATCTTGCTGTGCAGGATTTTGATGCCGCAAAAAGGTACAAAGACCTGGCTGTTGTATATAGTAACATCAACAGTACTTACAAATGGGCCGACAAATACAATACAAATACCCTCCTTTCTGTTGACAGCAGTAAAACGGAAGAATTTTATTTTCCTGTTACATCTATAATAAAACAAGGCTCCGATACGGTCATTTTAAAAATATCCGCAGGAAGTACTTCAGGTATCTCTAAGGGGACCACAGGGTATGTAATGCTATCATATAATAGTACAAGGCCTGCTAAGACTGAATCCAATTATTTTGTTGCAAAAGCTGAAGTAATAAAAGCTGGCTTACTTGAAAGTGAAGTGATGGCTATTTATTACACAGATCAAAAAGCGAAAGATAAAACCCTTTACATCGGCGATTTAGTAAACTTAAAACTTCCTCCACCGGAAAATAAATTCGTCAACATCCTGTATGATCTTGCTGCTTTGAATGTCCTCTTTCTTCATCAGAACAGGGACACGATCTTAACACAAGCTTCCATCCTTCGTTCACCGCATCTGAATACAGAGAAGCACTTGCTGAATTACTACCTCTACGACATTCATGATTTCTATGAAGGATACATGAAAGATTATAAGGACAGTTCATTCACCAAGCCCTTCACCTCAGGTCGCTTCAAAGGATATAGCATCAATGATGTTTTCAGGATCGCAGAAGCGGAAGACCTCTACGCCTTCTTCAATTTTGTAAGATCCTACCCCGCTAAATACATGGGTAAAGCATGGAAACTGAATGAAACTTATGCAACATGGCTTCTGAATAATATGTACCCGGGAGAACCGTCGAAATGGCTTATCCCTTTTATATCCCAGACTTCTGAATCTAAGATCGATTCCTTTGCTTATAAGTTTGATGCTTATTTGAGGATCGATAGTATGGTTAAGTATGTAGATGCCATCAACGATTTGTATACACAGCAAAACTATCACCAGGCATTATCTCTCTCAAACAAGCTAATTAGGATTGCAACGATATTAAAAGAGAAAGAAGCACTCTCTCAATTTGTCCTTAACAGGAGCTATGTAAATGAAAGATTAGGTTATAAAGAAGATGCATTAGCCGATGCTAAGATCGCTTATCAACTGGATACATCTTCATTGAATGCGGCTTACAATCTTGGATACCTATATGCACAGCAGGAAAAATATGATAGCTCTTTTGTTTTACTCGAGCCGCTGGCAAATCGTTATACTAACTACCCGAACATCACCGGCAACCTGGGATGGTACAAAATTTTAGCTGGTCAATTGGAAGACGCAAAAAAATACAGCCGTAATGCATACCTGCTTGATACTACCAGTTACTCATGGGCGGTAAACTATGGCCACACCTTTCTTCTATCCGGCAATAATGATACTGCAAGGAAATATTATCAAAAAACACTGGACAACTTATATACTCCTGCTGATTATACTGAAGGACCAAAAAAAGATTTTGAAACTTTTTTTAAAAATGGATGGAAAAGGGTAGATGCCGCGGTAATGCTAGAGTGGATGGATAACGAATATAACAGGAAGTATAAACTTCTTACGGAAGCAAATGTCATATGGGATTCTGCTTCTCGTCTTTACAAAGCAAAAAAATACATGGAAGCTGCGGAAGCATGGCATCGTTGTATAAAGAAGTATGAGAGTATGGAGCAGCCACACCACCTATACATTCACAACGCAATCACCTGGATCGCCTCATGTCATAAAAGCAGTAACAATTATTCAGAAGCAGAAAAATATTATTTACAATTAATTGAAATAGATAACTCAAAATTAAATGACCCTTCCGTTCTAATTGATGATTATTCAAGACTCTTTGACTTATACACTTTGATGGGAAATGCACAAAAGGCAAGAGAATACAAATTGATGTATGATGTGCAGAAGCAAAAGCTGGATGATCTTAGCGCAAGACCAGATCTCTATATTGTAAGTATTGAAGGCCAGAATATTTATCAGCCGGAAAGTAAACTGAATGCCAGGACATTCAGCAGTGATTTCTCTAAGATCACCGCTAGTTCGTTCGATACTGTGCATACACACTATGTTGCCGGAAGTACTCTTTCTTCTTCCAATATTTTACAACTACTCACCGATATTAAATCGAAGAGTAAACCCGAAGACGTTTTAGTATTTTATTACACAGGATCTATACAAAGTACAAGTGATAAACAAAACTATTTAGTACTTGATACTACTAAAGAACATTCTACTGCAAATAAATTGTATGAATCTGATATCGATCGGATGCTAAAAGATATGAGCATTCAAAAGAAGTTGGTGATCATGGATGTACCAGCGCCGGGGATGCTTTCAAAGCTTTCACAGGCGTACAGCGCAGAATCATATGCACTCAACGAAGTGATCTTTATTTGCCCAGGTGTACTTACACCGGTTAATTCATCTGGTTTATCTGCCTTTACCGAACAGCTTTTACAATCCGCCAATGAACTGGCTAAAGACTCGTTGTTCACGGCAAAACAATTATTGGATAAAGCTTCTTATGGTTTGGGAAGAGGCAAATATTATTTGCCTGTCTTAAGCTTCGCTTATGCAAAAGACTTTACACTATACAAGAATGAACAGGCAAGAATAGCAGAAGAATCTACAAGAGGTGCAATTGTAAGAACCAAAACGGGCAGCAATGCAGGTCAGAATAATGAAACGGGTAAAAACTATGCCTTGCTCATTGCAACCAACGATTATCAGGAGTTAAGTAAATTATCTAACCCGATTTATGATGCAAATGAACTCGGCAAAATTTTAAAAGAGGATTTTGGTTTCGACACCTCAATGGTGATCAATGGAACAAGGGATGAAATGGAAAACATTTTAACATCATACAGAGATAATAAGATCTACGGGCCGAACGATCAGCTCTTTATTTTCTTTGCAGGGCATGGCGTATATAG
>JAEZDC010000119.1 GCA_023429825.1 Bacteroidota bacterium
ACGGGTAGACGGCGCATTCAAAACTACCATGGCCGCTAAAGACGGGAGCTTCAGTTTTGATTTCGGTGGTGTATATACAAAAGTGGATGAGCATAAAGCCATCGAGTATACACTTGGCGATAATCGAAAAGTGCAGATCTATTTTACTGCCGGAAATAATACTACGCATGTGATAGAAACCTTTGAAGCAGAGAGTACACATTCAGTAGAAATGCAGAAAACCGGATGGCAGGCGATACTGGATAATTTTAAGCGGTATACTGAGGAGAATTAAATGAAGCGTTCTTACATGAAGAAAATTTTCTTCTTTGTTGTATGCCTGTATTGTATTTCAGCTACATTGAAAGCACAATCTCTTTCAAGGGAAACTGATTCTTTAGTTTCGAAATGCCTTGAACGGTATCTTATGTTGTCAACAAGATATTTTGATGATATCACTGCAAGCGGAAGCCTGCTCTTATTAGTATCCAAAAAGGATAGCATGACTATCAACAGCATTTATACATCCCACAAGAAACTTGAGTTAACGGACGAAGGAAAATTGCAAGACAAGATGAATCTCAAGTGCAAAAATGAAATTGATCAGTTGGATCATCTTATGGTTCCTGTTTATTATTATTATCCCAATGATTCTCCGATCCCCAATGACCTTAGTAAGATCAGGCAAAAGATCAAAAAGCTAAGAAGACGAGGTTATTATCTTTCCAACTTTCCATTAACTATTACTATTTCCAGGGGTGTGCGTTAATACTTTTCGTGAAGGATTAGCGCTGCCAGGCTATGTTTTCAGGAAACAATAGCAATAGGTTCGTATTGGTCAGATGCGCCATTGTGTCTTGCAAATCATCTGCTAACCGTTTCAAACGATCTGCTACACTGACCAAATGACCTGCTAGCCGTTACAAATGACCTGCTAAGTGTTTCAAACGATCTGCTAACTGATTCAAATGATTTGCTAAACGGTTCAAAAGATTTGCTGATCGATTCAAATTATCTGCTATTCATTTTAAACCATCTGCTAAACGATGTAGTTGGGTCTTAACCACAGGTGCAACATTCAATAAACTTAAGATCGCCTCGTTATATAGATCGGAAATTAATTTCATCAACTCCTAAACAAAAAAACATGGCTAAAGAACAAAAGCGGGATTACAATTTTAGCGACGCAGTGCTGAAACAGTTTGCCGACCAGCTCAAAACAAGTATTACCCGCGACGCTGGTGATTTTGCCACTCGCGGTGTGAACGGTGCAACCATTACTAATTATCAACAACTCATCGATGATTTTGCAGCAACTACCACCGATGAAGAGTCGATGGGCTTCATATCTAACGAAGCTTTACAAAAAGATGCAGCACGGGAAGTGTTGATCAAAGCGGTACGTAAGGTCCGCGGTATTGCAGATGTAACTTTTAAAGGAGAGGGCCTGTACAACAGCTTTGGTTTTGAAGATATGTTACGGCTCGACGATAATGACCTCTGCAGGATGTCAGCTCGTGTGCACAGGGTGGCTACCAAATTCAAAGCGGATATGGCGGGCGATGGGCTTACCGAACAAATGCTCACCGACCTGGAAACTGCATCGAAAGATTTTGATGAGAAGATAGATAAAGTAGTTGCTTCACAGGAAGACCGCGATATAGCAACACAGCACAGAATTGTAACAGGCAATATCCTGTTTGCAGAGATACGCCGACTGCTGAAAATTGGTAAGGCATTGTATGAAGACACAGATGAGGCTAAGTATAATGATTACATGCTCCCCCCAGACGAAGGCGGGGAAAATAAAACACCACCGCCAACAACGTGAATTCGTTTCCCTTCTGCTTTCATAAATAAGCCCTGCCTGTTGAGGTGGGGCTTTTTCTTGGCGAAGTTTGCAAACTTCACCGGGGAGCTATTTGTTCAATTATCTAACTACTCAACCTCATTAACAACTCCCGGAACTGTTGGTAATCCTTCTTTCCCAATTTCTGCTCCCAGGTTTTTTCAAACGCATTGTTGATGGCCTGGCCAGCATCTCTTACTTTTTTTCCTTTCGCTGTTAATACCAATAGCCATGCTCTTTTATCTAAAGGATCTTCTTTTCGCTTTACATAGCCTGCATTCTCCAGTTGTGTAACCAAGGCACTCATGCTTTGCTTGGTGATCTTTGCCACTGCGGCAAGTTCGGTGATGCGGCTGCCTTCATCTTTGGTGTGGTGAAATATCCATCCATGCGATGGAGAGATGTCATTAAAACCTTTTTCTTTCAGTTGTTGCTCCAGGTTATACCGAAGCTCGTCCCACAAAATGCGCAGGTAAGCACCTGTATTGATATATTCATCCATGATTTTAACCTTTGGTAATAATTACAAATCAAATATAGTAAGTCTGACTGACTTTTTTAGTAAGTTTGCCTGACTAAATTAATAAATATATGACGCAAGCATTTTTAAGCAACGGCACACCGGAGAATTCAAGAGCCATCCCGGGTGCATTATTTCACTTCCTCGCTACCGGCGAACAAACGAACAATGCATTCTCTCTTATGTATATAGAAGTGCATAAAGGAAATGAGCCGCCACCGCATACCCATAAGCATGAAGATGAAAGTTATTATATACTGGAGGGAACCATCCGCTTTTGGGTAGGGGATAAGGTGTTCGATGCAAAGGCGGGAGATTTTATTCATTTGCCGAAGGGCTTACCACATAGGTTTGAATTGCAATCTGCTGTGGTAAAAGAATTGATGTGGATCACACCAGCGGGATTAGAGCAATGGTTTTGGGACAACAGCGCTCCGTCTCCGGATATGAAGCCACTGCCTGGAATGACAACGCCGCCTGCCCCGGAGATGATCAATCACTTTGTGCAATCACTATCAGAGTACGGCGTAGAGATGCAGTAGAAGTGATCAGGAGAATAAATTTTCTTTCAAAGATGAGAACAAGGAGTAAGCGGCTGCCTTTTTGTTTCACTTCATCTTGATTAACTTGCCTGTTATGGCGGCTCCACTAGCAGAAAGAATGCGTCCACATAGTTTGAACGAACTGGTTGGCCAGGAACACCTAACCGGTGCCGGGAGTATTTTGCGTACGGCTATAGAAACCGGCAATATTCCTTCCATGATCTTATGGGGGCCGCCAGGTACAGGCAAAACCACAATGGCTAATATCATTGCGCATACTTTAAGTGTGCCTTATTTCCAGTTAAGTGCCATCAGCAGTGGAGTAAAAGATGTAAGAGATGTGATAGACCAGGCGAAAAAAACCATTAACGCCATTTTATTTATTGATGAGATCCACCGGTTTAATAAAGGACAACAGGATGCATTGTTGGGTGCGGTAGAGAAAGGAATCATTACATTGATCGGCGCCACGACTGAGAATCCTTCCTTCGAGGTAAACTCGGCTTTGCTAAGTCGCTGCCAGGTTTACGTACTCAAAGCTTTGGATACGCCTTCACTGGTAGCACTTTTACAGCAGGCAATTGAAAAAGATGAGATGCTCAATCAGTTCAGGATCGAATTAAAAGAAACAGAAGCACTCATTAATATCAGCGGAGGTGATGCCCGTAAACTTCTGAACTTATTGGAATTGGTAGTGACCGCTTCAGCTAAAGTCAACCAACCTCTTCTCATTACTGACGACCTGGTAATGAATGTTGCGCAAAAAAGAATTGCATTATACGATAAACAAGGCGAACAGCATTACGATATCATTTCAGCATTTATCAAAAGCATGAGAGGAAGTGATCCCAATGCTGCAGTTTATTGGCTGGCAAGGATGATAGAAGGCGGTGAAGATGTAAAATTCATCGCAAGGCGTTTGGTGATCTTCGCCAGTGAAGATGTAGGTAATGCAAATGCCAATGCTTTACTGCTTGCCAATGCAACTTTTGAGGCCGTAAATAAAATCGGATATCCTGAATCAAGGATCATCTTATCGCAGTGTGCAACTTATCTTGCTTCATCGCCCAAAAGCAATGCATCATATATGGCAATTGGTGAAGCAATAGAAGCGGTACATAAACACGGCGACCTACCCGTTCCTTTACATATAAGAAATGCACCAACCAAGCTAATGAAAGACATGGGCTATCATAAAGGATATACGTACGCTCACCAGGGTGAAGGGAATTTTATAGAACAGGAATATTTACCGGAGGAAATAAAAGGAAGGAAATTTTATGATCCGGGAGATAATGCCAGGGAAAACGAGCTTCGAAAGTTTCTTAAAGATCGCTGGAAAGACAAGTACGGGTATTGAATCCATCCCATTCGGTTATTAGCATATCATAATCAGACATCTAGCCAGGGTTGTTGCACTTATTGAATTCTTTGTGCGTTTAAACAGTGTCCTAATATTCTAATAATCCGAATCATGAAAAACCAACTAACCTTATGGCTATGCCTGGCCATTGCTTTACCAAGCTTCGCACAAAATAGTTATCCTGTAGAAACTGTAGGTTCTCCATCTTCCTCTTTAGATATTTCATCTTATAGTGGATGGAGTAATAATGGTGTGCTTAATTATTCCGGTACTGCTCAAATTCAAAACACGAATTGCTCAGATAATATTGGGGCCAGCGGAGGGGGAAATATATATTTTACCAATACAGTTGGGACAAGCTTTAAAATAACAGGCTTTAATTTATCTGTACCTTTTGCAAGTGCTGATTTTACATTCAGCCTGCATGGTTATGATGCGAATAATCTATCCGAATTAGTTTTAGAATATACTACTGATGGGGCTAATTATACACCTATTACTTACAAAAGACTATTTAGAAATTTCATGGCTCCAACACCCTGGGATATAATGGTGAGTGATCCATTGCCAAGTTCTGCGAACAGCCCGTCGTTGGCTTTACGCTTGAGGCAAACGACGACTACCAAAACATTCAGGGTAGATGATATGCAGATGAACTTTTATTACAGTTTGCCTATAAAGCTCATCAGCTTCAGTGCAACGAATACTAAAGGTGAGATCGCTCTTAACTGGAGAGCAACAGCAACGGATATTAAAGAAAGTTTTATTGTTGAAAAAAGTGTTGACGGAAGAAATTTTGCTCCTATCAGCAACGCAAAACAAGCTTCAGTAGGAGATCATAGTTACAATTTCATTGATAAGAATTTTACATCAAAAGCTTTTTATCGTTTAAAACTTATAGATGCTGAAGGCAAAAGAAACTATTCTCAAACATTATTTATTGATAAAGCTTCTGCTCAAAACAATTTCATTCAAAAGCTATATCCTATACCTGCAACCGATGTGGTAAATGCACAATTATTCAGTAAGTCTTCACAGAATGCATTGGTTACGTTGGTAAATGCAGGTGGAACCACAGTGGTAAATAGAACTTTCGCTTTGTCAAATGGAATCAACAACTGTTCGATCAATGTACAAAGCTTAGCTGTAGGAACGTATTATCTAAAGATCACTACAGCGGAATCAACGGAAACTAAGATCATCTCAATAAAATAACAACATAAGGTTTAGTTAGAAATGAAAAACAGCCTTGTCTAGGGCTGTTTGTTTTTTATAAGAGAGATGAGATTATTTTTTCTGTTCAGCGAGAAATTTATCTAATGCCGTGATCATGCTGGGCATTTGCGGTGCGGGTGCTTTAATATTTAATGTCAATCCTGCATCCTCTACCGCTTTAGAGGTATTGCCACCGAATGCACCTATATACATACCTGTTTGCTTGAACTTTGGAAAATTATCAAACAGGCTCTTAACACCGCTAGGAGTGAAAAAGCAAATGACATCGAAATTATTATTACTGATTACCTCCGTGATATCATTGCTTACGGTGCGATACATAAAAGCTAATTGAAACTCGCAGTTATGGCTCTTTAACCAATTCACGATTTCGTTATCCTGCTGATTTTCGCTGCATACATACAAGAAGCGTTCATTCTCTTTGTGTTTGTTGATGACATCAAATAAACTTTTGTTAGTTCCATCTGCGCCATAAAATACTTTTCTCTTCCTGTATAAAATAAACTTCTGTAAGTATAACGCCACTGCCTCAGTTATGCAGAAATACTTTGTATCCTGCCCGATAGTGATCTTCATCTCTTCACAAATACGGAAGAAGTGATCGATAGCATTTCGGCTGGTGAATATTACAGCGGTGTATTGGCCAATATCTATCTTCTGCTTACGAAATTCCCGTGCTGGAATAGGTTCAAGCTTTATGAAAGGATGAAAAACCAACTCTACACCGTGCCTGCGGGCCAAATCGAAGTACGGCGACTTATCGCTTTCAGGCCTGGGTTGGGTGATGAGTATTTTATTGATAGACTTTTCAGCAGTTGAATTTTTAGCCCCGTTTTTTGCCATGCTATTGAAACTAAGAGTGATTACAAAATTAAAATCCTTTTTCGATATACATGAAAAGGGCCTTGCAAATAAGCAACAAAGGCGCTATTTCAACGCCGCAAAGGTAGATAAAAAAGTGTAGTGGGCTGATTTTTACATCTCTGCGAAAGCTTTTCATACCAATAAGATAACGGTACAAGAACATAAATCCTATAAGAATAAGAGATGCCGTTATCACTGCTTCTGTAGTAGGTTTATCAGAAAAGGCCATAATCAAAATAAAAGGTATCAACATCACACCTATTATTTTATTAATAAGAAATACGATGAATATGTAGGTTTCGGCTGCATCTTTTACGTTGAACACCCAGCCTATAAATGTGAGAAATAAGAACTTCCCGAAATATATAGTGAAAAGACCTAAAGCACTATATATAACCAGCCATGAAAATGAAAATTGCCAGTAATTATAAAAGTTTAAAACGATTGCCAGGTATATAGAAGTACTTACAATAAATAAAAGATTCAGTAATAGTGAGCCGAAGTTCTCCTGTAAAAGCTGCTCTCGTGTTTGCTTTTGCCTGAAGGTGGTTTGAAAGAAAAGCCTGAATGTGTTTTGAAAATACTTCGGAAAAATGAATCTAATGAAGGCAACAAAAAACATCAGGCCTACCAATAAATAGAAAATGAAATCTTTTGATTCGGGGACCCTCGCCTGCATCAACATGAACCTGGGCGGTTTTTTAAAGGGCAGGTAGGGATGATCGAAAAACATTTTATAGATAGTCGTATCGATCTTCACGGGTGGAGGTGGAATAACTATAACAACAGAATCTTTCGCTGAAGTATTTACTGTTGAATCTATCAAAGACGTATCGGCTGATGGCCTAGCGGTATCAACTACCGGTTTCGGCCGGGGAGGAGTAATTCTTCGGATGGTATCAACTCTTCTTGTAACGTTTGTATCGGCCGGTCGTGCACCCGAATCCGTTTGTGCGCCAAGCTCAAACGAAAAACAAACCAGTAAAAGAGTAAGAATTCGAAGTGCCTTCATCTATGGCAAAAATAAAGACTTGCACTTCCACTATTTTAAAAAAAGCTAACGTATCCGAAATGAATTTTCGATTGACGAAAGTCAAACCGAAGATCATTTCTTTTGCCCAAAGCATAGCTGATGTTGAATATGCCCTGTTTAGATTCCAATGCAATGCCTGCCCCCAAACCAATATAAGTATTAGAGAAAGAAACTTGATGAGATTTGAACTGACTGTAACCGAGATCAGTAAAACCAAAAAAGTAAGAATTCAGGTTGATAAGATATCGATATTCAAGAGTCGCCACTGCAAACTGGTTGGTAAAAATGCTTTCTTCATCAAAGCCCCTCAATAGCCTATATCCACCTATTTGAAACATTTCATTTCTGAACAGTTCAGGAGATTGTACTATCCCTGCAGTAACTGCTGTTTTAAACACTGCATGTTTTGCTAATGCAAAATATTTTGCTGCGCTGGCTCTTAATCTGAATTGATAAGAATTAATAGAAATTGAATCGTATAGTTTTCCGTAATCAAATGAAGTGCCTTTTATCTGGGTGATCGCATTATTCTTCCTTACAGTTTTTTTTCCGGCAGAGGTAGTAATATTAAACTCGAAACCATTTCTCGGATTGAATCGATAATTAGTTTTATTTATGTCATACTGGAAACTGAAATTCAACACATTCACATCAATCATATCAGGTAGCCTTTTATTGAACTTGATCGTGTTCGTATCAACATTAAGCAAATTCGTTCTGAATGTTTCAATTGCCATTCTCCCGGATTGATTGGGAGAGAAGGCATACTGTATCCCTAGCCTCCCATTGATATTCAAAAACGAAGAATCTTTTTTGTACAAGTCAAAACCTACATCCAAACCAAAAGCAGAACGGAAAACATAAGGCTGCTGAAAATACAAGTGCAGCCGTGGTGATTTTGGCTGGATCTGCTCCCAACTAAAATCAATTGTCTCTGCTCCGGCAAAGGCATTTTTTAAAACCACATTTGCATCAACTGTTAATAACAGTTTGCCTGCATTTTGTTGATTCGAAGGAAGAAATCCAATGAGTGCATCAACGTGGTTGGTTCGTTTTGGCTTGAGATATAAATTAATGAGGTAACCTGTTCCCAGCATTGATATATCCCATGGTTGTATCTGCTCTACGTAATTTAACTCCAGTAATCTCTGATCAAGCCTTTCTAGAACTGATCTTTGATATAATGCACCCGCTGGCAGGTCAAGATATTGCGACAGGAATGATTTAGAGATCTTTGCTGTTCCCATTACACGAATACTATCCATTTTATATAAAATGCCCTTTTCAATGATAAGATTTGCTGAAATAGAATGATCGACAAGTTGAACGCTATCGAATTTCACCCTGGCAAAAGGATATCCATTGTTCTCATAGTAGTCAATAACTCTTTCCGGTAGTGTAGCGATAGATGAAACATCTGCCAGTGCTCCATTCTTTTTTTCATAACCCAATTGCTGCAATAATTGCCAGTTACTTTCTGTAGTATTTAGTTCTTTCCACGTATATTTTTCACCTAGGTAAAGGTGTACAATCAAAACATTTTGTGCTTCTAAAACGGTATCAATCGATGCCGCCAAATATCCATTCGCTTGCAGAAGAACAGGAAGCTGCCGTGTGTATTGATCAGCTTCGGTTCTTGCTTTAAAAGAAGTTCTAAGTTTTAGTTCACTGATCAGCTTTGACTTATCAGCCTCTACCGCCTGCAGTTGTAGTGTATATTGAGCCGTAGTTGCAAATGTTAGCAAACTCCCAATCACCGTGGTCACCAGTTTGTATATCAGTAATTTTGCCTGCATTCAAAAACAAGTATAGCAAATTAATTCAATGGCAGGCATTTACATTCACATACCGTTTTGCAGACGTGCATGCCATTACTGTAATTTTCATTTTTCAACCTCTGCTTCAAACACTTCTGAAATGGTTAAGGCTATTGTAAAAGAAGCCGAACTCAGGAGTGATTATCTGAATGAACAGGTTAGTACGATCTACTTTGGCGGAGGCACTCCTTCACTGATAGCAATGGATGATCTCGACCTCACATTGAAGAAGTTTAGGGAAATATTCAAGATAAATACGGATGCTGAAATAACATTAGAAGCCAATCCTGATGATATTACTGAAGAAAAATTGCTGCACTGGAAGCAGGCTGGTATCAACCGCCTGAGTATGGGTATTCAATCTTTTTTTGAAGAGGATCTCCAATGGATGAACAGGGCACACAACGCTCACCAAGCAAATCAAAGTATTGAACTTGCGTTGAAATATTTTGACAACATCACTATAGATCTCATTTATGGTACGCCAACTTTATCCGATGAAAAGTGGCAGATGAATGTTCAGCGAGCTATTGACCTGAACATTCCTCATCTTTCCTGCTATGCATTAACAGTGGAGCCTAAGACTGCTTTAGATAAAATGATACTTCAAGGCAAGAAAGAAAATGTAGATACAGAAAAGCAGGCTCGACATTTTGAGTTATTAATGCAATGGTTGAATGAAGCAGGATACGAGCACTACGAGATATCCAATTTTGCAAAACCTGGCAAAAGAAGTAAACACAACAGTAGCTACTGGCAAGGGAAAACATATTTAGGTCTCGGGCCTTCTGCACATTCTTATAATGGAGTAGCACGTCAATGGAATATTAGCAACAATGCACTGTATCTACAAAGTATTAAGCAGAATATTATTCCTTTTGAACTAGAAGAACTTACGATTACTCAAAAGCTGAATGAATATATCATGACCAGTTTACGAACTATGGAGGGAATGTCTCTGAATTATATTGACGCTAATTGGAACGCCAGGCATGTCGAAGAAATATTGAAAGATGCTGATGCATTTTTAAAGAAGCATGAGATGATAAGAAAAGAGGATAGGCTTGTGCTTACAAATAAAGGCAAGTTGCTGGCGGATGGAATTGCGGCGGAATTGTTCAGGTGAACGTCCGACAAAAAATAGCCACTGCTAATTTCTCTATATGCTGAATAGAATTGTTACGGTACAAGAGTGCGACGCAACAGAAGATGATCAAAGCAGATGAAGCCGGGTACAAAAAAATTAATGAGAATGCTTGCGGTTTTTAAATGCATTCACCACTACTATTATCGCAAGCAGGATAACGAGTGCCAAAGGTTGTAATAAAGTGTATGAAACTGGCATACCCAAAGCTACGAATAATTACAGTGCCCTAATGTTAAAGCCGCTTACTCCAGCCAGCTTTCAATTCTTTTGAAACCTTCATGTGCAGGCAAATGATCCCAGAGTATTTCATAGATGGTTGTGGCAATTGGAATTTGAGCTTGTATAGCCTGATTTGTCTGATAAATGCATTTGCTGGCGTTGTATCCTTCAGCCACCATGTTTAGCTCTAATTGCGCAGCTTTTACAGAGTAGCCTTTGCCGATCATGTTGCCAAACATGCGGTTACGACTGTACAATGAATAACAGGTTACCAGCAGATCTCCCAGGTAAACCGATGCCGCATAATTGATCTTATTTTCTAACGAAAAACCTTCGATCACCTTTCTGCTGAATTTTACCATTTCGTCCGCAGCATTTGCTATGTATACACTTAAGAAATTATCCCCATACTCAAGCCCATGTGCAATGCCCGCTCCGAGTGCATAAATGTTCTTCAGTACTGCCGCATACTGGACACCATTTATATCGTGATTTGTTTTTGTATTGAGATAAGGTGTCTTAAAATATTCTGCGATCTTCTTCGCTTCTCCTTCATTATGTCCCGAAAATGTGAGATATGATAATTTTTCTGCAGCTACTTCTTCTGCATGGCAAGGGCCTAACACGGTAAAATAATTCTGCTGATCAAAATTGAAATGATCTGCCATATACTGATTGAGCAATTGATTGGTGGAAGGGAGGATACCTTTGATCGCTGAAACAACCTTCCTGTTCTCAAAAATGTTTTTGTCCAATCCTTTTAAGGCTTCTTCCGTATAGGCGGAAGGTACGGCCATAACGATCACATCACTTCCATTGACCACCTCGGTAACATTACTGCTCATCTTCAAAAGAGCAGTATCAAAATAAACTGAGTTAAGATAATGGGGATTGTGATGACGCTTTTGAATATGTTGTATCGATACATCATTCCTAACCCACCAATGAATAGTATTCCCGTTATCAGTTAAGATCTTCGCTAATGCTGTAGCCCAACTTCCGCTCCCTACTATAGAAAATTGCATGGGGCAAACATACAAAACTGGAGGTATACGAATGCAGTAAGACACTATAACCATTGCAAGCAGTACCTTATTTACTCGTTCTCCATCTACCAAACATCCAGGTACATAACAGCAGCCAGGCAAAACCGATACAAAAGCCAGCCAGCACATCTGTAGGATAATGCACTCGCAGGTATATTCTACTAAAGCCGATCAATATTGCCAGGATTATCGAAAAGGCTGCAAGGCTATATTTAAGTGCAGCAGGTATGGATGATTTGTATAACAGGTAAGCTATCAAACCATAAAATATAAATGCGGAAGTTGCATGTCCGCTGGGGAAACTGAAATTAGTGTGGCCTTCTATTAATGGATCAGCTGGACGTACACGTTGAAAGGCCAGCTTCAAAAGATAATTCATAATGTATCCGCCAATACCAATTATAATGATCTCAACTGAACGGTACCAGTTTTTACGGATGATGTAGATGATCATTAATACTGCAAAAGCCACCTGGAGAAACCGTGCCGATGCCATTTCAGTTATGATCCTCATGAAAGCCGTTAAGTTATCGTTGATCAAATGTGCCTGGATGAATTGCAGCACGGCATGATCAAACTCATCTTCTTTCTCGCGGAATATTTCGTGGACAATGATCGCAAATACATACAATGCTCCTACAAAAGAACCCAGCAGCAACAACATCCGGATAGGCAGCTTCTGCAAGAGCACTTTCAAGATATATGGTGGTTTCCACATGCAGCGGAAAGTTAGTTGATACGAATGAATCTAAGTGGATGCTTCTGACTTCATCAAATAAAAAAGGTTAGTTATTCTGTCCCTTTTTATATTTATGCATTCAGCACCATCAAATTCGATTATGAAAAAAGTTAGCTTGCTTTTTTGTTTGCTCTTATCAACATCACTTAATTCTTTCAGCCAGCAAATCGACTATACGGTCAGTTTTGAAAATGCGATCCACCACGAAGCGAGGATCACTATAAATATTACGGGTGCAAAAACTAATTCGCTGATCTTTCGCATGAGCCGTTCTTCTCCGGGACGGTATGCCACGCATGAATTTGGCAAGAATGTATATGATGTGGCTGCAGGTGCAGGTCTTACACTCAAACGTATAGATGCAGATGTATACGAGGTATCTGTTATCAAAGGCGCCGCAACCTTGAGCTACACCTTGTATGCAAATTATGCTGATGGCACGTACGCAGGTATCGATGAGAAAAGCTTTCAGCTCAACATGCCTGCTGCTTTTATGTGGATTGAAGGAATGGAAAATACCCCTATCAATATCAATTTTATTGTTCCCGATAAATCATTCAGCATTGCTACCCAGCTGAAACCAGGAAAAAATGCTAACAGCTTTACTGCACCTAACCTGCAGTATTTTATGGACAGTCCTGTTAAGATCGGTAAACTCCATTGGAGAGAATGGAAAGCAAATGATCAGACCATTCGTTTAGCGCTGGAAGCAAATGCTACAGCTGCTGGCGTAGACAGTCTTGCTGATCTTGTAAAAAAGATCACAGATCAATCTGCGAAAGTATTTAGTACATATCCTAAGTTCGACTATGGTACCTATACTTTTCTTGCAAGCATCAATCCATATGTACAAGGCGATGGAATGGAACATCGTAACTCCACCATTATCACTACGCCTATGGAATTTACAATACGTCCTACCAGGTTAACAATATTTGCCCATGAATTTTTCCATTGCTGGAATGTTGAAAGAATAAGGCCCAAAACTTTAGAGCCTTTCAACTTCCGCAAGAGCAATATGAGTAATGAGTTATGGTATGCTGAAGGATTTACACAGTATTACGGCGAGTTGTTGATGAGAAGAAGCGGATTGTTACCCGATACGAGTTTTGCGTTATCCGCAGCAGGCTTTATCAATTCAAAAGTGAACACACCCGGTGGAAAAATGTATACTCCTATTGAATCGAGTAATTATGCCGTGTTCACCGATGCGGGAGTATCGATAGATGAAACTAATTTCTCTAACGTGTTCACCTCGTACTATGTTTATGGCGCAGCGATAGCGTTGGCGTTGGATCTTGAGCTGAGAACGAAATTTAACTCCAGCCTTGATATCTTCATGCAGCAGATGTGGAAGCAACATGGAACTAATGAAATTCCATACACAGTTGCAGATATGGAAAAAGCGTTGGCTGTTATTTCAAACGCCGGCTTTGCAAAGAAATTCTTCGAAGATCATGTGTACAATACCAAGACTCCCGATTACCAGGCGTTGTTAAGCTCTGCAGGTATGCAATTGAAATTATCTGCACCGGGTAAGGCATGGATGGGCCGCTTACGAATGGACTCAACCAAAGAAGGTTTAAAGATCATCTCATCCACCATCAGGAACACACCGGCATATATAGCGGGGTTAGATATTAATGATGTGATCGTATCCGCAGAAAATAAATTGATAAGATCAAGAAAAGAGTTAGATGAAATATTAAATGATCGTAAGCCCGGCGATAAGATCAGCATTACATACAAGCACAGGAATGACCTGAAGACTACGCTTGTCACTCTGCAGGAGAACCCTGAACTTATAGTAGCTACTTACGAAAGCGAAGGGAAAATCGTAACGAAGGCAATGCTGGAGTTTAGAAATAGCTGGTTAAGATGGAAGTAGTTAAAGCAGTTGCGGGAGAAGCTGAATTCTTAAATTGCATGTATGAAATCATTTGATGAACAATTGGAACATTTGGTAAAGGAGGCTTTAATGGAGGATGTAGGAGATGGAGATCACTCTACATTAAGCTGCATACCCGCTGATAAAAAAGGGATGGCGGTTCTTAAAATAAAGCAGGATGGGATATTAGCTGGAGTTGAAGTTGCGGAGAAGATATTTAAACTGACAGAAACAGGGATACAATTCACGTCATTCAAAAAAGATGGAGATGAGATGAAAGCTGGTGAGAAAGCTTTTGAGGTGGAAGCATCGATTCATACAATACTTAAATGTGAAAGACTTGTATTGAATTGCATGCAACGTATGAGTGGCATTGCAACGATTACTAAACAATACACCGATAAGCTAAATGGGTATAAAACAAAGTTGTTAGACACACGGAAAACGACACCTAATTTTCGTTTACTGGAAAAGGAAGCAGTAAAAATAGGTGGCGGTATCAATCACAGGTTTGGATTATACGATATGATCATGCTGAAGGATAATCATATTGATTATGCTGGCGGATTAGAAGCTGCCATTAATAAAGCGCATTCGTATGTGCAAGCACAAAAATCAAACTTGAAGATAGAAGTAGAGACAAGAAGTATTGATGATGTAAAGGCGGTTTGCAGCATTGGAAAGGGGAAGGTGTTTAGAATAATGTTAGATAATTTTTCTCCTGAGCAGTGCAGGGAAGCCGTGCAGTTGTTAAATGATGAATTTGAAACTGAAGCAAGCGGAGGAATCAATTTAGATACGATCCAATCTTATGCGGCATCAGGTGTTGACTATGTAAGCGTTGGAGGATTGATACACCAGGCCAAAAGTTTAGATCTTAGTTTAAAGGCTGTAATTATATAAATCAGGTCATGAGTAAAAAGAATAAACCAGATAGCAAAGGATTTGTTTACAGCACTGATCCCAATTTTAAATTTGAAGAAGAGCAGCAGCAAGAACAATCAACTTTAGAGCCTGCTCAACAAAAATTAAGAGTTAGGCTTGATACAAAACACCGAGCTGGTAAAGTAGTTACGCTTGTCGAAGGTTTTATAGGGACAGAAGATGATCTGCAGGACCTTGGCAAGAAGCTAAAAAATTTTTGTGGCACTGGTGGCAGTGCAAAAGATTGGGAGATCATTGTACAAGGCGATCAAAGAGATAAAGTATTGCAATGGCTGCAAAAGAATGGCTACAAGCTGGCAAAACGGATCGGTTAAAAAATATGCCAGGGAAATTTTCCTTCTGCAAACTTCCGGATATTAGGATCAAGCTCAGCATTAGCACACTTATTTACTACAGCTTCGGCTATGCTTTGCAAGGAACTTCTTGAATACATTCCTACCGAAAAATGAAAGGTTTGTTCTGCGGCATTTTTAAACACCCACAAACGTTGGGTTGATTTACCTGTGTAACGGATCCTGAAATATGATTGAGTAACTTCCTTCCAAAGAAAACTTTTTTGCTTAAACGGTGTTTTGTGAGTAATGCCGTCATTATCTATCTGCACAAAAGATCTCATTGAGAAAACATACATACCAACCGGGATAGTAAGGAATATCCCAAACATGATCTTTAAAAGAGGCTCATCGCCGTTTACTTCAGTAGAAATAAATGCAAAAACCGCAACAGGTAATAGTGCCGCCAGGATCCAACCGCTCCGGGGTTTTAAGTATGTTGTTTGAATTGGTATCACTCTTTTACATCTAATTTAATATTCAACTCCACCAACTGCTTATCATCGATCGTACTTGGTGCATCAAGCATTACATCTCTTCCTGCATTGTTCTTTGGAAATGCAATAAAGTCACGGATGCTTTCACTTCCACCTAAAATGGCACACAACCTGTCAAAACCAAAAGCGATACCGCCATGTGGAGGCGCCCCATATTCAAACGCTCCTAGTAAAAAACCAAACTTATGTTGCTGTTCTTCTGCATCCATTCCTAATGCTGCAAACATTTTTTCCTGTAGTTCCCTTTGGTAGATCCTTATAGATCCTCCACCAATTTCATTTCCGTTCAATACCATATCATACGCATTGGCTTTGATATTAGCGTAAGGATGTTTTAAATATTCGGTGGCATTTTCAATGACAGGATTATTATTGATCATCGTCTCAATCTGCTCAGGTTTCGGCGACGTGAAAGGATGGTGCCTCGCCACCCAGCGATTGCCTTCTTCATCATATTCAAACAAAGGGAAATCCAATACCCATAACAATTTAAACTCATCTTTCTTTCTCAACCCAAGTCTTTCCGCCATTTCTATTCTTAACTCACTGATCGCTTTTCTTGTTCTTTCTTCTGCGCCTGCTAATATCAAGATCAAATCACCGGGCTTCGCATTTGCATATTCAGCAATGGCTTTCAACTTCTCTTCACCATAGAATTTATCCACGCTGCTTTTGTATGTTCCATCAGCATTGCATTTAATAAAGACCAACCCTTTCATCCCAATCTGCGGACGTTTCACCCATTCAGTTAGTTCATCAGTCTGCTTCCTGGTATATTCAGCACTACCCGGCACGGAAATCGCCACCACTGTTTCTGCCTCATCAAAAACTTTAAAATCAACACCACCTATTAATTTCTCTTTACTCTCTTTTGCCGAAAATGTATGCGCAGGGAATTTCAGGTTAGCGATCTTCATCTCAAATCTGATATCCGGCTTATCGTTACCATAATTCCACATCGCCTCTTCCCATGTTATTCGCTGAACAGTTTCGTTATAATCAATTCCTTTCACCTGCTTAAAAATCGACTTCACCATTTCTTCAAACATATTCAGGATATCTTCCTGTTCTACAAAAGCCATCTCGCAATCTATCTGTGTGAATTCCGGCTGACGGTCAGCTCTCAGATCTTCATCTCTGAAACATTTTACAATTTGATAGTAACGATCGTAACCACTCACCATCAGCAATTGCTTAAATGTTTGCGGGCTTTGCGGTAAAGCATAGAATTGCCCTGCATTCATTCTTGATGGTACTACAAAATCTCTTGCACCTTCAGGAGTTGATTTAATTAAAAAAGGCGTTTCAATATCCAGGAACCCCTTCTCATGCAAATAATTTCTCGCAGCCCTGTTGACTGCATAACGTAATTCCAAATTCTTACGAACAGCATTTCTTCGAAGGTCAAGAAAACGATACTTCATTCTAAGATCATCACCACCATCCGTATCATCCTGAATGGTGAACGGAGGTGTCGCGGATCTGTTCAATACTTTAAAAGAAGAAATGGTGATCTCAACATCACCTGTAGGAATGTTAGGGTTTTTATTACTGCGCTCGCTCACTTTCCCTGTAGCCTGTAGCACAAATTCTCTACCCAATGGATTCGCATCCAGTTGCGTTTGCAATTCTTCACCAAACAATAACTGTGTAATGCCGTAACGATCTCTCAGATCAACAAACGTAATGGCCCCAAACTTTCTTACTGTTTGCACCCATCCGGCAAGTGTAACTTCTTCATTTACGTTTGCAATTCTTAATTCACCACAGGTTTTTGTTCTAAACATTTTATTTCTTTTTTGAGACCGGCGACATAACGCTCATCATCGCCTGTTGTGTCACTCTCTTGTACGTTCTGAACTTTATTCAGCAGGGCTGCAAAGATAATTCGTATGCACAGCCGAATGAAATCAGCTTTTCATCACAAAAAAATCATCAAACATCTTTTCAAATCAGGCTACATTGCAAAAAATTCTGCATATGTATAAATGGCTTATTGCAATTCTGTTCCTGGGCAGTTCAACTACAATCGCTCAAACCAACAACGTATCAGCACCTTCCATTGTAGCGGGACCAATGATTGGTCATGTTGAGTTACGTACGGCAGCGATCTGGTTCCAGTTGGCTAATAACACATCAACTGTGCAGGTTACTTATAATCTTCCCGGATCAGCCAAAAAAGAAAATGCATCTATCACATTTGCAGAGGGGCCTTATAAAATTGCAAAAGCCACACTCACTGCTTTAGAGCCGGGTACGAAATATAACTACACGATAAAGATTGGCGCAAAGCAGGTCGCCACAGGAGAAGTTACTACTCAACAACTGTGGCAATACAGAATGCCTGCCCCGGATTTTTCTTTTATTACAGGCAGTTGCACCTATTTCAACGAAACCAAATACGATAGGCCGGGAAACCCTTACGGAAAACATGACACCGCCATTTTCACTGCGATCACAAAAGAAAAAGCAGATTTTATGTTTTGGCTCGGCGACAATTGGTACACAAGAGAAGTAGATTATTTCAGCGAGTGGGGATTATATTATCGCCCTTTTCACTATCGCAGTCAACCCATATTGCAGCCTTTATGGAAGAAAATGCCGCACTATGCTATTTGGGACGATCACGACTATGGCTGGAATAATTCTGATAAAAGCTATCCATTCAAAGAAACAAGTCGTAAAGCATTCCAGGCATTTTGGGCAAATCCTACTTACGGAGAGAATGGCGAAGGTATTTATACCAAGATTACATGGAATGATGTAGATGTTTTTATGATGGACGATCGGTACTTCAGAACCAATGATGATATGATCGATAGCATTAATGGTCAGCCCAATCCGGATAAAAGAATGTGGGGCAAGAAGCAGTTGGAGTGGCTGAAGAGTGCATTACTTCAGAGCCAATATAATAGTAATATCAGTTTCAGGATCATTGCCACCGGAAGCCAGGTGCTAAATGAGCTTTCTCCGTTTGATTGCATGTATGGGCATCCGGCAGAATTCAATGAGCTGATGCAGTTTCTTGACGCTCACAAAATCAATGGCATCGTTTTCCTTACAGGCGACAGGCATCACAGCGAGATCATCAAAAGAGAAAGGCCGGGTAACTATACGTTATATGATATCACTGCTTCGTCGCTTACAGCTGGCGTTTCCAAGCCACATAAACAAGAAGAACCACATCCCAACAGGTTGTTTCCTGCAATAGTTGAAAATAATTATAGCAAGATATCTATATATGGTACAAAACAGGACCGTCGTCTCAAAGTAGAATTCATGAATATCAAAGGAGAAAGGATCACTGAGTGGAGTGTAAGTCTTAAAGAACTTTCATCACCCAAATAACAACGCGTAATTTTGACCGATGCAACTGAGCTTTAGTTACGAGAAGAAAAAAGTCATTCAAGCTTTACGATATCATTTCATCAGCCGGCCTGAAATAAAAATAATGATGATACTCACCAATGTGTTTGCTATCACAGCAGCAGCATTGTTCTATTTTAAAAAGATCAGGCCCGAACCATTTTTGCTTGGAACATGTATATGGCTTATGATGATGCTGGCTGTATGGTACCTGCTTCCTTATACTATTTACAGGAGAGCTGCTACATTCAAAGATCATTTTGTAATGGATCTTTCAGAATCGCATGTTCATTTAGAGAATGAGAAAGGTGCTGTTGACTGGGATTGGAAAAGATTCTCAACGTGGCTGGAGACTCCGAACTTCTTTCATTTGTATTTCAGCCCCAAATCTTTCTTTCTTATACCGAAAGATGACATGAGCGATGATTTTCGGCATAGCCTCAGAGGCTTGCTGAATACGCATATCGGTAAACGGAAATGAAAGATCAGAGTTTCTTCTCCATGATATAATGCGGAATTGTGATCTCTTCAAATTCATCCCCCACGACTTTATACCCTAATTTTTCATAAAAGCCCATTGCAGATTTACGGGCATGCATCATGATCTTCTTAAAACCCCTGTCACGGGCCAGGTTTTCGGCGAATTGCATCAGTACCCGTCCCATACCTTTTCCCTGTAGACCTGAGAGTACAGCCATTTGCCTTAATCTTACGGTTGATTCGTCCACTTTTGTAAGTAAGCAGCAGCCTTCCAGCTTTTCATCTTCAAAACAGCCAATAAGGATATCATCCTTTTCTTTTTCCAGTTCTTCATTACTGAATTCAAGGCCTAATGGTTTACGCAAAATCGCCCTGCGTAATTCCACCATTCTTTCGTAATCTTTAGTACCGTGGTCTATTTGCTTTAAAGCCATGCTGGTAAAATTGGACGTACAAGATAACAATCATTTTAAAAAATCAAACTAACGCCGGTATTTACACCTATTTTTTTACAGATTGATCGTTTGCAACAAAAATTTTTCAAAACATTGCTTATTGGTCAAAAATTATATTTTTGCGGCTGTACTAAACTTTAAAACAATGTCAGACATCGCAACAAGAGTTAAGAAAATCATTGTTGACAAATTAGGAGTTGATGAGGCTGAAGTAACAAACGAAGCTTCCTTCACGAACGACCTTGGAGCCGACTCTTTGGATACAGTTGAATTGATCATGGAATTTGAAAAAGAATTCAATATCTCTATTCCTGATGAGCAAGCTGAGACCATCACTACTGTTGGCCAGGCTGTAGCTTACCTGGAAGAACATGCTAAATAAGATCTTGCTTCCCACAATGGAATATTTATCCGCCTTTTCCTAAGCTGTATGGCTAAAGAAGAGGCGGTTTTCACTTAAACAGGCTCACATGCAATTAAAACGAGTTGTAGTAACAGGAATAGGAGCACTCACACCACTTGGAAATAATCTCAACGATTATTGGAATGGTTTGATCAACGGTGTGTCCGGTGCTGATCTCATCACTCAATTCGATTGCAGCAAATTCAAAACAAGATTTGCCTGTGAGCTCAAAGGTTTTGAACCTACTGATTACCTCGATAAAAAAGAAGCCCGTAAACTCGATCGCTTTACTCAAACTTCACTTGCCTGCAGTGACCAGGCGGTGCTTGATGCGGGTATTCAGAAAGACACGATGAATCCTGATCGTATCGGCGTCATCTTCTCAAGTGGTATTGGTGGTATCCTTACTTTCCAGACAGAAGTGATGGATTTTGCAAGAGGTGATGGAACTCCTCGTTTTAATCCTTTCTTCATACCTAAGATGATATTAGATATTGCTGCGGGGCATATCTCTATGCGTCATGGTTTCAGAGGCCCCAACTTTGCAGTCGTATCTGCCTGTGCTTCTTCTACGCATGCGGTGATGGATGCATTTAACCTGATACGTTTAGGTAAAGCAGATATCATTCTTGCAGGAGGCGCTGAAAGTGTGATCACTGAAGCAGGAGTAGGCGGATTCAATGCAATGAAGGCTTTGAGTGAAAGAAATGATGATCCTAAAACTGCATCTCGTCCGTTTGATAAAGACCGTGACGGTTTTGTAATGGGCGAAGGAACAGGAATATTGGTGATGGAAGAACTGGAGCATGCCTTGGCAAGAGGAGCTAGGATTTATGCGGAGATCGTTGGTTGTGGCGCTACTGCAGATGCGCATCATATGACCGCACCTCATCCTGAAGGATTAGGAGCAAAGAACGTAATGAGAGCTGCATTAGAAGATGCAGGAATGAAACCTGAAGACATAGACTACATCAATGTTCACGGAACATCGACACCTCTAGGAGATATAGCGGAGACAAAAGCCATCAAGGAAGTATTTGGTGAGCATGCGTACAAACTAAATATCAGTTCTACCAAATCCATGACCGGTCATTTGTTGGGTGCTGCAGGTGCGATTGAAGCTATTGCTTGTGTAATGAGTGTGGTGAATGATATTGTTCCTCCTACCATTAATCACTTTACCGACGATCCTGACCTTGATAATAACCTGAACTTTACATTCAATACTGCTCAGAAAAGAACAGTAAGAGCCGCCTTAAGTAATACGTTTGGCTTTGGCGGACACAATGCTTCACTTATTGTAAAGAAATACGAATCTTAGTACGTTTCTTGCCGCTTCATGATATGTCGTACAAGTGTGCGACGCAAGGGACGATGCCATAAGCACAAAAGCTGGTATCATAATACTTCTTTATTTTTACTCATCAACAGGCTTTGCATGCATTTAGACGATACTACATTATTGCAGCAGTTTAAAGAACCTGCTACAAAAGAAAAGGCTTTTACGGCTATCATAAAAAAATACCAGGAAAAATTATACTGGCACATCAGGAGAATGGTTGTGGATCATGACGATGCCAATGATGTATTGCAAAATGTATTTATAAAAGTCTGGAACGGGTTACAAAATTTTAGAGAAGATAGTCAATTGTATACCTGGCTATACCGTATTGCTACCAACGAGAGTTTAACATTCATTGAACAGCAAAAGAGGAAATCGCCAGGCATCAGCTTAAGCGATGTTGAAAGCGGCCTTAGTAATAAAATAAAGGCTGAAGAAGGATTTGATGCAAATAGACTAGAATGGAAACTACAGCTTGCTATCCAGCAATTGCCTGAAAAACAGCGGGTTGTTTTTACGTTGAGATATTATGACGAAATGCCTTACGAGGAGATGAGCCGTATTTTGGATACCAGCGAAGGAGCCTTAAAGGCCAGTTATCATCACGCAGCGAAAAAAATAGAAGAGTTTATCAAAAAACATTAAACGAAGCAAACAAATAAATGTCTTAGGTGGGTGCATGGAAAACAAGAACGAAATATTACAGGAATTATTTACGATAAGCCCGGCCGTTGCTAACCTTGGCAGGGAAAACACCTATTCTGTACCACCTGGTTATTTTGAAACACTCCCGAGCCTTATAATGGCAAGGATAAGGGGAGAAGACATGGATTTTCGTATAAAGGCTAATCCTTTCGAAGTGCCGCAAGGGTATTTTGAAGGATTAGCCGATAACATTTTAGGCAGGATCAAGTTGGAACAGACCGTAGAAGAAGAATTAGCAGAGATTGCCCCGGTATTGAAAACCATTAGTAAACAACCCGTTTATAAGATCCCCGATGGATATTTTGAAAGCCTTGAGATCTCCATTCCTTTAGTGGTAGCTAAACCAAAGGCAAAAGTTTTTGGTATGAGCGTTCGAAGGGCTGTTCAATATGCCGTAGCTGCATGTACAACAGCTATACTGGTAGTAGGAGGATTATTATATAGTAAAAATGATAGCCTCTCAATAGGTGAAACTGCGGCAATAAGTCACAAAGAAGCGATAAAGATGGACCTCAATTCAGCTTTATCCGGGGTGAGTGAAGATGAATTGAATCAATATCTGGATGAGAATCCAACTGTTGGATATGCTTTCACTAATACATCGGCGCAAGAAGAAATAAACGTAGATCAATACATACAACAGGCGTCAGATGAAGATATTGAGCAGTATTTAGAAGATGCTCCCTCCATGCCTGAAAAGGACAAAGACAGCTAAAAATCAGTGAGTCATGAAAAAAATTATACTTTTACTGGCATTTTTTACCGGACTGAATTATTTTTGTTATGCTCAGCCTGGAAGAGGCGAAAAGCTTGAAGCTCTTAAGGTTGCATTCATTACAAAAGAGCTTAACCTTACTTCAGTTGAAGCACAAAAATTCTGGCCCGTTTACAATGGCTATTTCGACGAACTTAAAAAAGCAAGACAGGAAAATAAACAGGATCAACTAAAGTTCGAAGAAGCAGCACTCAACATTCGCAAAAAATACAAGCCCGAATTCAAGAAGATATTGAACAACGACGAGGATAGGGTAAACAAATTATACCGCCTGGAAACGGAATTCAGGGACAGGTTGCGAAAGGAGATGATCAACAGGCAAAAGAATAAACCAAGATTCCAGGGAAGACCTCAATAGGTGCAACTGGTTATCATAAACTAGGTGTTTTTCATAGGTTAGCAACGGCCGGCTCTTTTCAGGGTTGGCCTTCTTTTTTATAGAAATAAGAAACAGATAAATAAGGAATGAAAGGAAACGCTCTAAACTTTCTTATACCTCACTAATTATTTCTTATTCCTTATTTACTCGTAGGCGTTTTGATATCGTGATAAAATAGAAACGTCCAGCCTTTAGCTTTTCCTTCTTCCCACCACTGCTGCCGTAGCTGCATACACTTTTTGCCATCATAATCGTACTTCGCTACAAAGCGACTTTTCATCTGCTGCAACTGTGGTGCGTCATCTCCTCCAAAGAATAAAATTTCGCTTTCATCTTCGATCCAGAATACCTGGTGATATGGACTATGTGCAGAAGTGATTTGATAACTGATATACTCATCAATTTTCCCATCACCATCTAGCCAAATAACATTCGTTGAATTTTCCAATACTCCAATTTCTTCAGGCATGAAAGATGGGAAGCCAGTATCTATTGCAAATTCGAATTCTTTTTTCTGAACATAATAAGTGGCTGCAGGAAATGCAAGGTGAGAATTACCCAGCAGGTCTTTCATACTCACCCCTCCTGCATGATCTTTATGAAGATGGCTCATTAATACTTTAGTAACCTGCTCTGGTTGAATGCCATTTGCTTTAAGGTTGGTGTGGATCTGCAGCTCTCCGTTTGTGGTAAAACCTAGCCCGGTATCGATTAATAAAATATCCTTTGAGGTGATCACAGCAAAAGGCTGCACCTCCACCAACAAGCTCCCGGTTGGTCTTTGCTGCAGATCATCTTCCTGTTGATTGAACGGAACAAATATTTTCGTTTTATCAATGGTAAATGTGCCTTCAGATAAGGGAATGATCTTCATCTTACATTTTAAGTTGCGAAAGTATGATGAAACCGAAGTGGTCTTTTACGAATGCCGGTGAGTTATCGTAAGATCATTTGCCTGTCAGCATCTAATCTTATCAAAATAAAAATTAAGAAAGTAAAAGTAAGTAACGATGAACCGCCGTAGCTGATAAGGGGCAGCGGAATTCCGATCACCGGTGCAAGACCTATCGTCATGCATATATTGATGGTCATGTGCATGAAAATGATACTGGCTACGGAATAAGCATATACTCTGCTAAACGTACTTCGTTGTCTTTCTGCGATTATCACTATCCTGAACAAAAGGAAAGCATATATTCCAAGGAATATCGCACTTCCAAGAAATCCGAAGCCTTCTCCGATGGTGCAAAAAATAAAATCTGTGCGCTGCTCGGGTACAAAGTCGTATCTCGTTTGAGTACCTTTCAGATACCCTTTACCTAAAGCGCCGCCCGATCCAATAGCTATCTTTGATTGAATTACATTATACTCACTCACGTTTTGATCCTTTCCACCTTTCTTCTTTGCTTTCTCAGCTTCGAATTCAGCCCGCTTTACAGGATCAGTTGGTACATAACGTTTACCAACCATGCTATATAATCTGTCAACCTGGTAGGGCTTCATCACATGATCGATCACATATGGAACAGCGAATACTGAGACAGCGATTGCAAATCCCCAGCAAAGAATGATAATAGGAAGCATTATTCGGCTTCGCCGAAAATAACTTTTCAATAAAAAGATCAGGAGAATCGCCAAAGCTGTAAATGCTATAAACAAGGTTTTAGGAGGAAAGATGATCGATAGAATGAGTAGTACACCTACAGAAGCTCCTGCAATCAAAATAAATGGAGGCAATCCTTCTCTATACATTACAAGGAAAAAAGAAAAATAAACCAGTGCTAACCCGGTTTCATTTTGCAAAATAGTGATCACGGCCGGGGCTAAAGCAATAGCTGCAGCTATGATATGAGATTTGGTTCTTGAAAAATCAGTATCCATCCTGCTGAGATACTTGGCCAGTGCAAGCGCAGTAAAAACCTTTGTAAGTTCAGAAGGCTGTAACCGGAAACCTCCAAGTACGATCCACGAATGAGATCCTTTCACAGCGGTACCAATAAACAGCGCAGCTATACAAAGCAACAGTCCGAACGCATATAGCAGGTTTGCTGTGGCAGTAAAAAACTTACTATCGGTCAATAAAATAAAAATGGCAAGTACTGCACAGATACAGGCCCAAAGTACTTGTTTACCGTAATCGGAATTTTGCTTCAGGATAGGTTCTATAATGCTCTCTCCTTCCCTATACTCATTGGCAAAGATCATAAGGATGCCGACCACAACCAGAACAATGTAGATCCACACGAGGCTCCAATCTATTCCCTTCGAAATTGTATTATGTTCTTTGTGACGCATTACCTGGTTGTATCTTTTTTGTTTCTCCTGTCATCCGGCAGGATCATTGGCTGTTGCTTTTTCACAGTATCTGTTCCTGAATCTTTCCTGTTTGGTTCAGCGTCAGGATCGAAGATTACCTTTCGCTCAACATTCGTTTCTACCTGGGTGCTATTCTCATCTACTTCTCTTGCTTTAGCTTGTTTTAAAGAATCTTTTACATAATACCAATGCTTTATAGCAGCGGGTATCAAGTCTGCATTACTGATTCTTTCCACTTCCTTCAACCTGTCTGCGGCTATGGTATCGTTCAGATATTTCTCCATTAAAAAACCAGCGATGGGCCCGCCCCATGTACCACCATATCCTGCATTTTCAACAACAACCGCCACCGCGATCTGTGGATTATCCTTAGGAGCAAACGCTACAAACCATGAGTGGTTTTTACCATGAGGGTTCTGTGCTGTACCAGTCTTTGCAGAGAATTGATGGCCGGGCACTTTTATGAAATGAGCTGTACCATAAACAGTCACATCATGCATACCTTCTTTAATATATGTGTACAGGCTATCTGCGATATGTAACGGCTGATGCAGTTTACGATACTTTCCAAGAAATACAGTGTCTTCAATAGTTTCATTTTGAATACTATCAACAAAATGCGGTGTGTAAAATTTGCCATTCCCCGCAATTACGCACATCGCATTAGCCATCTGTAACGGAGTAGCTGTCATTCTATCCTGCCCTATACCCAATGTAAGTACGTTACAACTATTCCATCGTGGTCCCCCAAAATCCCTGTTATAGCGGGAAGTATCAGGAATACTTCCTTTATCCTCACTAGGTAAGTCAACGCCTACCCTCACACCTAATCCGAATGCATTATTATATTCTTTCCATTTTAAGTATCCTGCTCTTGGGTTGGGAAACGCAGGGTTATCCAAAGCCATCCTGAAGATATGGTTGAAATAAGAGTTACAGGAGTTAGCCAAAGCTACACGGAGATCACGGGCATGACCTCCACCGGCGTGTGTGCAACGAACGGGTCTGCTGCAGGCATAATATGCACCACCACATGGATAACCAAACCTGGGAGTGATCAAGCCTTCATCCAATGCGATCAAACCACCAACAGGTTTGTATGTTGAGCCGGGAGGATATTGCCCTTTAATCGCACGATTATACATTGGCGTAGCAGTATCACGGAACATGCGGCTGAAGTTTTTTCTCCGCTCTCTGCCTGTAAGTAAGTTAGGGTCATATCCCGGAGCGGAAGCCATTGCAATGATGCCACCGGTTTTCGGATTTATCGCCACTGCACTTCCAATTTTATTGGAGAGAAGTTTTTCTGCCAATTGTTGTACTTCAATATCAATGCTGGTATACAAATTCCGCCCTGCTATTGCAGCAGTATCAAAAATTCCTCCTTCATAAGATCCTTGTATACGATTCTTATTGTCTTTGATCAGGAATTTGATACCTCGCTGTCCCATTAATACTTTTTCATACGTGTACTCGAGGCCATTTCTTCCTGCATAATCACCCATCTGGTAAAAATTGCCGGATTTTCTTATCATAGGAGAGTCTACTTCACCTACATAACCTAAAATATGAGCAGCAGCTTTATATGGATAGGCCCTGATAGGACGTTCAGTTAAATCAAACCCTGCAAACCGATACATGTTTTCTTCCAGCTGAGCCTGCATATTAGGTGGAACTAATCCTTCAAAAATGGTTGGTCTGTACTTACCATTTTTTATGTAAGCATTATTCATCCTTAATCGAAATTCAGCCGTATCTATCTTCAGGATGTTGCATAAAGCCATTGTATCCAGGTTCTTTACCTGGAAAGGGGTTACCATCAGGTCGAACATCGCTATGTTATCAAGAATAGGTCTTCCTTTTCTATCAAAGATGATCCCTCGACTGGGATATACGATCTTCTTATAAACAGCATTGTCTTCAGCAAGCTTTGTGTACTTGTCTGAAAACAGTTGAAGATTCATCAGTTGCCCGATGATAACAACGAAAACTCCAATAAAGATCAGCTGAATAATACGGCTCCTGCTCTGGTGATACATATTTTGCTATGAGGTACTGAGTGTGTTACAAAATTGATGCAGGAAGGGATTGGTTGTATCAGGAATGAAATAAAAATTTATTAATTGATTGAAGGTATGGCTTGAAAAAAATGAAATGGTGGATTGAATTCGCCGAATATCGCTGCTTACTCGATTTCGTTATCAAAAGTCTAGGCTACATTAGTTCTGTACCGGGCCTTTCTATAGAAAAGTAATTCTGTAAGAATGATGAGCAACATACTGATGGCCGTAGTAGCAGCCACCTTACCAAGAAAATACCAGAAATTACCGAACTGCATCCACTCGATAAACACTAGGTAAGTGTGGTGCAAAAATGTAAGTATAAAAACGTAAACAAGGTAAGGAGCCCAACCCATACTTTTAAGGCTTGGCTCTACATAAGTAAGTTCGGTGGTTTCCTGTGGCAATAACAGGTTAAGCAGAAATGGTCTTAAATAAGCGATCAGTACACAAGGTGCCGCATGAAGACCGGGAGTTTTGGTAAAGAAATCCATACACAAACCGAAGATGCATGCTAATAATAATATGGCAGGGCGTGGCATACTAAAGGGCAACCAAAGTATAAAAAGGAAATACAGATAGGGAGTTATGAACTGGTGCAAAGGAGGTACTTTATTCAATACAAAAGCCTGCAGCAAAATAAACAGTACAAAGCGGATGATATTTTTTACCAGGTCTGTCATTACTTTTCCCCTGATTCTTTAGTTTTTGTTTCTAAATTCTTTTGTTCAGTAAGCTGTAGGTTCTCGATCAAGTAAACATATTGAATAGCTGAGAAATTAGTCATCGGTCTTACCTTAAGAGTAAAGAAATTACTGGAAGGATCTGCGTCAATACCTGATATCGTTCCGATCATCAACCCGTAAGGATACACTGAAGAGTATTGACTGGTGAGTACAGTATCCCCCTTTACCACTTTTGAACTTTTTGGAATGTTCTTTAATGTCAATTCAAGTGGGTCTTTTCCATCCCAATTAAGGCTGCCGGAGTTTTTGTCTTTTTTCAGCATTGAGCTTACACTACTATTTCGATGCAGCAAACTCATTACGATGCTGTAATTCTCACTGGTGGCAACAACTACTCCTACGATCGAGTTCCCCGGAGCAACCACCGCCATTCCTTTCTTCACGCCTAAATCAGAACCTCTTTGCAACGTGATGTAATTCATTTGACCGGAGATAGAGTTATTGATCACCTTCGCCGGAAGCCAGGTAAACCTCCTCACTTTGCCTGTAGTATCTCTAACCAATGAATCAATAAAGTATGTTTTGGAACTGTCGGGCCCATCGAAATTTCCGGCGAGCATATTTCTCAGCTTCGTGTTTTCATCAGCCAGCCGCTTATTCTCTGCCTTTAGCCGAAAGTAATATTCAACGCTGTTGTATTGCTTCTCCGTCCAACCCGTAACTTCTCTTGAAATATTAGAACCAACCGCTTCATACGTTTTATTAAAGCTGATAAGAATACTCAGGCAAACTCCCTGCAATAAAAGGAAGAAGATGAAATTAAGATAGCGACGTATGAATAGAAATATGTTCCTCACGTAGATTCAAATATCAAATTCCAAAAAACAAGTTCCAAAAGCCAATAAGCACAAGTTGCTCACTGGAATTTGGAATCGTCATTGGTATTTATCGCATGATAAACGGAAACTTACTATAATTCTTCAAGGCAATACCTGTACCTCTTACAACGCTCTTCAACGGATCGTCAGCAACATGTACAGGAAGCTTGATCTTTTGGCTGAGGCGCTTATCTAAACCTCTCAACAATGCACCACCACCTGTTAGGTACAATCC
>JAEZDC010000077.1 GCA_023429825.1 Bacteroidota bacterium
TTGCATACACTGCATCCCTCTCCCGCACATATCAGGCAACTTATATCCATCTCCGCACTTGGCTCTGTAAATGGAAAATATGAAGGGCGAAACCTAACCTTCACATCCTTACCAAACATTTCCTGCACAAAGAAATAAAGCGTTTGTTTGAGGTCAGCAAAACTCACGTTTTCATCTATATACAACCCTTCTACCTGGTGAAAAAAACAGTGGGCTCTTGCAGAAATAGTTTCATTTCTATACACACGACCCGGGCAAATAATTCTTATCGGCGGCTTTTGCTTTTCCATCACTCTTGCCTGTACGCTACTGGTGTGTGTACGTAAAAGCCAATCGGGATTTTTACTGATGTAAAACGTATCCTGCATATCCCTTGCAGGATGATCTTCCGGTAAGTTCATGGCCCCGAAGTTGTGCCAGTCGTCTTCAATTTCCGGTCCTTCAGCTAAAGCAAAACCTAATCTTTGGAATATAGAAACGATCCTGTTTCTTACGATCGTTAATGGATGGCGGGTTCCGATTGTAGCAGGAGTGCCCGGTAAACTCCAGTCGATATTGTCCCCATTATTTGCTTCTTCAGAAGAGGTTTCTCTTAAAGATTCATATTTGCTTTCAACAAATTGTTTGAATTCATTCAGGATCTGTCCAAACTCTTTTTTCTTATCGTTGGCCACATTCTTCATTTCGCCCATCACCGCTTTCACAACGCCCTTGGTGCCGAGAAATTTAATGCGGAACTGTTCTACCTCATCGGCTTTGCTGGCTGTAAATGCCTGTACCTCTTTCTTATATTCTTCAATTTGTTGTAACAGTTGCTCCATGCCGCGAAGATAATGAATGAGATCAGAGCTTTTTATACAGACTAACGCAAATAAAAAAGCTTCCATTCGGAAGCTTAACCTGTTGCATGGAAATATGTTGTACAAGAGTGCGACGCAAGGGAAGATGCCATTATTCCAAATGTTTGGAACATTATCTATCCTTAACTCACCCTTAGCGTGATAATATAATGTTTGCCACCTTTTTCTTTCAGCATCAAAGTAAGATTATAATCTTTCTTACTGCTGTTGAGTTTACCAGTGATCGCCATCAATGAACCCATCTCTTTAGTAGAGCTCAATTCAAAGCCGCTAATGTTATATTCACTGAAGAAGCTCTTTAGTTTAATGCCAGCTTGTGTTCTGTTAATGTCTTTTATTTCATTAACATTATCCGGCAGCTTCATATCGATCATATTATCTAGGTAGGTAGTCAGCTGTTCTGTGTCCGCCGTTTTTAAAGCCTTCACCACATCATCAGATGATTGCCTGAAACTGAACGACATAATCACCAGTGAAAATCCTAAGAGTACTAATAACTTTTTCATATCTAGGAGGTTTGCATGCATTAGGCTAAAAGTATGCCATTTAGCCGATTACGCTTAGAACGTTAACACCTTTAATCAAATTATAAATGGTGTAGTTTCGCCGGCAAATTATCGGTATGAGAAAGACAATGCTGATCATCATGGATGGCTGGGGCCTTGGAAAAGTGAAGACTGCGGACGCTATTCAGAATGCCAATGTACCTTTTGTGACCTCGCTATATTCGAAATATCCTAACACTACTTTAACAACCTGCGGAGAGGCTGTTGGGTTGCCTGAAGGCCAGATGGGTAATAGCGAAGTTGGTCATTTGAACTTAGGAGCCGGAAGAATTGTTTACCAGGAATTGCAGCGCATTAATGTAGCGATAAGAGAAGGACAGTTTCAGCAGAATTCAATTTTACTTGAATCTATACACTATGCAAAACGAAATAATAAGCCATTGCATTTGATTGGATTAGTGAGTGATGGCGGAGTTCATTCGCACATCAATCATCTAAAAGCGATTTGTGACGTTTGCAAAAAGGAGGGTCTAACCGATGTTTTTATTCATGCTTTCACCGACGGCAGAGACACAGATCCAAAAAGCGGGTTGAATTTTATCATTCAATTACAGCAGCATTTGAATTTTAGTGTTGGAAAAATTGCATCTGTGAGTGGACGCTATTATGCAATGGATCGAGATAAACGATGGGAAAGGATTGAACTTGCTTACCAGGCGTTAGTAAAAGGTGAAGGTCAAAGAGCTATCGATGCTGTCGCGGCTGTTGAACAATCGTATGCAAACGGAGTAACTGATGAGTTCATTCAGCCGACAGTGATAATCGCCTCTGATCAATTGCCTTTAGCAACTATCAAAGATGGCGATGCGGTTATCTGCTTCAACTTCAGGACAGATAGATGCAGGGAAATTACACAGGTTTTAACGCAGGATGATTTTACTCAATTCAATATGCGAAAATTGAATCTGCATTATACGACAATGACGGAGTATGATAAAACGTATGAAAATGTGCACGTCATTTTTGAAACTGACAATCTGAATAATACATTAGGAGAAGTCCTGGCAGCACACAATAAAAAGCAAATTCGTATTGCTGAGACAGAGAAATATCCGCATGTAACTTTTTTCTTCAGCGGTGGAAGAGAATTGCCATTTGAAGGAGAAAAAAGGATCATGATGCCTTCTCCTAAAGTCGCTACCTACGATCTTCAACCGGAAATGAGCGCAATAGAATTGACCAACCTGTTGTTATCTGAAATTAAAAATGAAACCGCTGATTTTATTTGCCTGAACTATGCTAATGCAGATATGGTGGGCCATACCGGTATCTGGCAGGCTGTTGTAAAAGCGGTTGAGACAGTTGATCAATGCGTTGAGAAAGTTGTTACTGAAGGATTGAGACACAACTATACCATTTTCCTTACTGCAGATCATGGCAATGCAGATTTTATGATGAACGAAGATGGTTCGCCCAATACAGCACACAGTTTAAACCCGGTGCCTTTATTTGTGATATCTAATGATTGGAAGGGGGTCGTTCAACCTGGAAAGCTGGGTGATATTGCTCCATCAATCCTTGCCATAATGGGATTAGCTATTCCAAATGAAATGACAGGTAACATCTTAGTGTGATAAATTTTTGGGATGAGCTTTACCAATCACTCATCTTCGTTGCGTCGCACTCTTGTACAGGATTACCGTTGTTCAACTTTTTTGAAGAATCCTTAGAGCTAATGAAGTGCTTTTATATCTTTAAAGTCAAAATCAACTGTAATGCTGAGGAAAATTTTGATGGTATTGCTTGCCATATTTATTATCATGCAGTTCTTCCGCCCAAACAAAAATGTTTCGGCAACTACATCTAAAAATGATATTAGTTACGCTTATGCTATTCCCCAGGATGTACAGCACATTTTAAGTAAAGCTTGTAATGACTGCCATAGCAATAACACAAAATATCCTTGGTATGCAGAAGTGCAGCCTGTTGCCTGGTGGCTGGCTGATCATGTTGAAGAAGGCAAAGAACATGTTAACTATAGCGAGTTTTTATCGTACGGTCTGAGGAAGCAGTATCATAAACTAGAAGAAACAGAAGAGATGGTAAAAGAAGGACACATGCCCTTAGACTCATATTTATGGATACATAAAGATGCAAAGCTGACAGATGATGAAAAGAGAAAAGTAGTTGATTGGAGTACAGGAGTGAGAAAGCAAATGGAAGCTAAATATCCCATTGACAGCTTGATCAGGAAAAGATAAGTGAAGTTATTACGTAGCATATCAGTTTTATTTTTGTTTTCATTGGTGCTTATGCCAGTGATACTAACGGTAATGTTCCAGGTTCAGCGGGCGATTGTTCGTCACAGAATGGAAGAAGCTTTAGAAAAGAAACAGTTGGTGACGATCACTTTAAAAACAGACGAAGTTCGTTGGCATAAAAAGGGGAAGGAGATCATTATTAACGGAGAATTCTTTGATATTAAGTCATTCACAATATCAGGAACAACCATAAATTTTACAGGTCTTTACGACAAGCAGGAAAAGCAACTTCACAAAAAACTCGACGAAACTTTCGGTAAGAAAACACACAATAAATCCATTCTTGTTGCGAAGCTATTATTGTCTGTTTTTGAAGATGAGCACTACGTGTATTTATTCAACGCCCGTAAAAACTTATCATCACATAATTTCTTTCATTCTTTTCACTACTCCAATCATAGGGCAGATATTATTACTCCTCCGCCACAAAACTTCATTTAGCGATAGGTTGAGTTATTAATTTATTAAACTAAAGCTGAATGAAAAAAACATTTTCAGCCATGGCAGTTGCTATGGCATCAACTGTTTGTGCGCACGCACAGATTGATACTTTGTCTACAACAGATACACTTGAAGTAACAGTATACGCCAATAAATTCCCGGAGAATTCAAAGAGAATTGGGCAGACAATAAGAGTAATACGGGATAAACCTTTGATCAATTTTCAACCAAATACAGGTGATGTGCTGATTAATACAGGAAGTTTGTTTGTTCAAAAAAGTCAGCAGGGTGGCAGTAGTCCTGTCATCCGCGGATTCGAGGCCAGCAGAATTTTATTAATGGTGGATGGCATCAGAATGAATAATGCAATTTTTCGTGCGGGTCATCTCCAAAATGCAATAACAGTAGACAATTCTATTCTTGATAGAATTGAAATCCTCTATGGTCCTTCTTCTACTTTATATGGAAGTGATGCGTTAGGAGGAGTGATAGGTATGTATACTAAAAATCCTATTGTTTCATCAACTACAAAAACAACAGTGAGTGGAAATGCTATCGCACGATACGCTACTGCTATTGAAGAAGCCAAAGGACATATTGATCTTAACATTGGTGGAAGGCAATGGGCATCGCTTACTTCCATCACCTACGGAAGTTATGGCGATATGAAGCAGGGGAAGAACAGAAGTGACAAATATCCTACGTTTGGTATGCAGCCTTTCATTGTAAAGAGAGTTGGAAATACCGATAGTGCTTACCTTAATCCTGATCCGAATAATCAAACACCCTCCGGTTATAACCAGGTGGACGTGATGCAAAAGATATTATTTCAACCAAGGAATAATATTCAGCATATACTCAACTTTCAAATGTCTAATTCTACGGATGTACCACGCTATGACAGGCTAACGGAAGTGAGTGGAGGCAATCCTGTTTGGGGCGAGTGGTATTATGGACCTCAGATCAGGAATATGGCAGCTTATCATTTCAATGCCTCACAACTTGAAGGTTTCTTTAGAGAGATAAAAGTTGTAGCAAATTACCAGGATATCGAAGAAAGCCGTATTCAACGAAGATTTAAGAACAATAACAAAGATTTTCGATGGGAAAGAGTGAATGTATATGGACTAAACCTGGATGCAAAGAGATATGCAGGTAGGCATGAATTACATTACGGTATAGAAAGTTATGTGAACCATGTTCGCTCTACTGCAGAGAGAAGAAATATCGTCACTGGTTTACGTAGCCGTATCACTACCAGGTACTCGGATGGCCCTACTAAAATGACCTCAAATGCAGCTTATGTGCAGCATACTTTAAAGATCAATGATAACTGGACATTGAACGATGGTTTGAGAGTAAATGCAGTGAAGCTTGATGCGGTTTTTGCAGATACATCACTTATGCATTTCCCTTTTACAAGAGCTACTCAAAATAATATTGCTTTTACCGGTAATCTCGGGTTGATATATGCAGATGCACAGAGATTTAAACTTGCATTTGTGCTTAGCAGTGGCTTCCGTTCTCCAAACATAGATGATATGACTAAAGTATTTGACACACGTGTAGGAATGGTAGTGGTGCCAAATCCTGACCTGAAGCCAGAGTATACTTACAACGCTGAGATCAATCTTAATAAAGGGGGTAAAATTTTCAGTTTTGGCGGTTCTGTGTTTTATACAATGTTCAGAAATGCTTTAGTAGTTGACAGGTTTCAATTCAATGGGCAGGACAGTATTACTTATACAGGTGTAAGAAGCGCAGTATTTGCAGTACAAAATAAGGCTAAAGCATACATCTATGGGTTTAGTGCAAATGCAAGTGCAAAGTTTGCTGAACATACATCTTTAGATGGAGTGGTTACATACACATACGGCAGGTATAAAGCCGCAGTTACTGAAGTTCCTTTAGATCACATTTCTCCGTTGTATGGTAGAGTTGCGCTAAAGCACACCAGAACAAAATGGCTTGCAGAAATATATACATTGTTCAATGGATGGAAAAGACTGAAGGATTATTCTCCTTCCGGTGAAGACAATCTAAATTACGCAACACCTGACGGAATGCCATCATGGTTTACGTTAAACGCAAGAACGGTTGTTAATGTTTCTAAGAATCTGCAGGCGCAGTTGCTGGTAGAAAATATTTTAGACAGGAACTACCGCTACTTTGCCAGTGGTATCTCAGCTCCCGGAAGAAATTTCGTAGCGAGTGTGAAAGCGAGTTTCTAGATAAGTTTAATCAATTGACTTAGAGAGAGGTGGTGTTCCCACTTCTCTCTTACTTTTGTAACATGCTTATTAAATCGGCGAATTACATTATCTCCGCACCTTCTTATGATAAATGTCCTAAACCTGATAAACCGGAATATGCCTTCATCGGGCGAAGCAATGTAGGCAAATCATCGTTGATAAATATGATCACTAATCACAAAAGCCTTGCGAAAACTTCTGCATCTCCGGGCAAAACGCAATTGATCAATCATTTCGAGATTGAAAGCGCTGCTTCTGAAAAGTCCCCTAAAGAAAAATGGTATATAGTCGATCTTCCAGGTTATGGATACGCCAAGATCGCACAAAGTACAAGGAGGCGATGGGAACAAATGATCGAAAACTATCTTCGTAAAAGAGAGAACCTCACTACCGTTTTTGTATTGATAGACAGCCGCCATTCTCCGCAAAAAATTGATCTTGAATTCCTCAGTCAGTTGGGCAAATGGGAGGTACCCTTTGCTATCATCTTTACTAAATCTGATAAAGAGAAGCCTGGAGCTGTACAAAGAAACGTTCAAGCCTTCTTCAACAAATTGAAAGAAACATGGCAATGGCTTCCACAATATTTTGTTACCAGTGCTGAAAAAAAGATTGGAAGAGATGAAGTGCTGGACTTTATTCAGAGGTCTAATGATAATCTTAGAGGGTAACTACCACGAACCGCGTATCGCAAAAAATTGGACTACCTTTTGTTTTATTCCTGTCATTCCACAAGAATCATTAGCTAAAATTTAAAACAAGGAGAGAGATATGCAACAGGTAGTAGTAATGTCATTGATCATTGGAATATCACTGGTTTCTATGATCATTGTAGTTTTTTCCCATCGGAAAGGAAATTTTAAATAAGCGGCTGTAGTGAGTAGGGTTATTCCTCTTCAACAAGATGTGTTTCTATAGCAAGATCATTGGTCTTTACAAAATTGCACCAATGGCATTCTTCTTTGCCGCAACCCAAATAAAATTCATGGTTTTGGATCTTTTCCCACACAGCCACAATTTGCTGGGTAACGGTAGTAATGTCTTCAGCTGAAACCGGAAGCTTATATTTAAAGTAGTTCTTCTTTTTATCAGGCTCGATGAAGTCGAATTCACTACTCACTACATTCCATTTATTCTGCGAACGATCTACAAGAATTTTGTAGAAGACAGCCTGCCTCCAGTAATCACCACCATTCGGTTCTTTTTCATTAGGCGGCTGTAGTTTGGCTTTCGCTTTTTCCGGATCACCGGTTTTATAATCTACCACATTGGCATTCGTGCCTTCAAATTCCAATTTGTCAAGCTTTCCTTTTATCGGAACATTATGGACCACTGCTTTAAAAAATCTTTCCGTGGTTACGATCTGGTTCCATTGCGCTGAATATTTGTTATAGTATTCAGGAAGAATTTCTTTTCCATATTCCATTCTTCTTGCAAACTCTTCTTTCGTAAAACTTTCCCTGTGCTTATTCATATACCATTCAAAATCTGCAATCAAAACTTCAATCGGTGGAAATGCTTTTGCGGAACCATCCTGCATTTTTCTAAACAATTGCTCTAATGCGTGGTGAACAGCCGATCCAAATTCTGTTGCTTCATTTTTAGGTGAAGGAATACGTATGAGATTTTTAAAATAGAATTCAAGCGGGCATTTAAGGTAGTTATTCAATGCAGTTACGTTCATTACAAATTTCTCCAGTAACGTGCTTACGAAATCTTTTTCTATCTGTTCTATTTTCGGCGCTAAGGTTTGGCTGAAATGCAATGACTGAAATATCATCAGGTTTTCTTGGGAAACAAAACCAGGTTCAACAGGAAGATTGTGTTGTTCCTGTATCTCAGCAATAAACATAGATGGCTCCATTTCTTTTCCATCATTTTTGAATCTGCTGTAAGAAATGTGCAGGTATTGCTCTGCCCTGGTCAGCGCCACATAAAATAACCTTCTCAATTCTTCTTCTTCCAGATGTTTTGGTTGAGAAGTGAACATGGTATCCGGTAAAGAATATCCTCCCCCGGGCTTTCTTTTCTTTTCCCAAAAAGCAGCATTGCAACCTGCAAAGAAAACATGTTCAAATTCCAACCCTTTGCTGCCATGTGCAGTTAAGAGGTTCACACCTTTTTCACTTCCACTCACCTGCACCAATGGTATAGACAGGTTTTCTTTCTCCATTAAGTTGAAGATGTTCACTAACCCGTGAATATTCAACGAATGATTCCTGGATGTTTCTTCTTTGATAAAATCAAACAAGGCAGTCAGCACCTGCAGCAGCCAGTGTTTCTCTTCGCCTTGCATAATGCTCTTCATCACACCTGCTTCTCGGATGATATTTTCAAATAGTTGCTGAAGAGTAACGTTGGGAACTTTTGAAACCAGCTTTTCTATAATCACGCTGGCTTTTTTGAGATGCTCATTTATTCCTTGTGAGAAGAGGTCTTTTGCGGGCGCAGTTGCTTTTTCGAAAAGTAATTGCCTCAAACTTTTTTTATTCTCCGGAAATTGCGTTTCGGATGCTTCTATAGTAAGCTTTGCGATTTCTATTGATGGAATATTGAACCAATCAAAATGAAGTATCTCGAATAACATCTCGTCACCGCTATATGGGATATCATGCTCTGTAGATAGATATCTTAATATAAGGATGAGCTTTTGAGCAAACGGAATATCGAGGAGGTTCAAGCTCCTTTTACTATACACCGGAATATTACGTAGTTTGAAGTACTGCGTCAGCTCCTCACCGTATTTGTTTTCTTTGTAGATAATTGCAATTCTGCCGGGCTCTACTAAGTGCAAAAGCTTTTCAACTTTCAACACGATATCGATCATCTCCTGGCGCTGCGTTTCATACTCCCTTATTGCAGGAAGATGAAGTGAAGAAGCGAACTTTTGATTAGATGAAATAAGTTCTTTACTTAAACCATCGATCTGCCTCACCAATCTTTCGTTATTTCTTTCTATAAGTGATCTTGAAACATCGAGTATAGGTTGTGTAGAACGATAATTATTTTTTAAAACAACAGTCAGCAATTCTTTTTGATAGTTGTTGGCAAAACTGAGCATGTTCTCAACATTCGCACCCTGGAAACGGTAAATACTTTGATCGTCATCACCCACCACAAACACATTTGGTTTATCCCAATAATTGATGAGCAGATCAACTAACCGATTTTGCGTTCCGCTGGTATCCTGGTATTCATCTACAAGAATGTATAGAAATTTCTCCTGGTATTTTCGCAGAAAATTGTCATTTTCACTGAAAGCTTGGATCACCCAATTGATCATGTCATCAAAATCATAGCGATTTTTTTTGCGCATCAATCCCTGGAAATTGTTGAACTCACAAACTGCAGCTTTGAGCTTCTGCATGCGCTCTACTTCTTCTGCTATTTTATCTGTGCGTATATCTCCTTTCTTAAATTCTTTCGTGGCCCTTTTCGTAATGTATTCTTCCCGGGATGGCAAACTGTCAATGTACTCCTGCACTTTATCGCATATATGCTCCGTTGTCCAGCCCTCTCTTTTCATTGTACTAAAAAGCGACTGCAGATTATTGATCTCAAAATATACATCACCCCGATATCGCTTTAACGCATGATTTTTCGGAAACGCATCTATCAGCTGTTTATATAATTCGATTTTCTCAAGATCAGAGATAGGATCGAGTACAGTCTTTTCAAATAATGAAAGATTTTCCTGTATAACATCGTTACAAAAAGCATGGAAAGTGTAGATGTTGACTTTATACGCGTCGGCTCCGATAAAAGAAAGTAAGCGTTTTCGCATGGCGACCACACCTGCATCCGTATAAGTAAGACAAAGAATATTTTCAGGAAGTGTATCTGTATCCAACAATATCTTCCCGATCCTTGCGCTCAGGATTTGAGTTTTCCCTGTACCCGGACCAGCGATCACCATTACAGGCCCTTCTATATTATCCACCGCTCTTTTCTGCTGCTCGTTCAGCGAGCGGTAAATGCTTGTAAAATTCTGTACTTGTTGATCGCGTGTCATCGAGGGCAATTTAGCGAAAATGCAAGGGAAACAGGCGGAACGATCTCGTTTTAAGAATTCGTATTAAAAATGAGTCATTGATAAATTTTAAAAAATGAAATGAGTGTAATTTAGCGCATGAAGATGATCATATTGATAATTATTATCTCGTTGTTAAGTTGTACACGAAAGATAGCTGCCATCATTCCTGCCTGCATTCAACAGAAGATAGAAGAGATCAAATCTCAGCCCAAATGGAATCCTGCAGGTGAGATCCGGGAATATGATTACAATGGAAAAAAAGTGTACCTGATATCGTCTGATTGTTGTGATCAGTATATCACTTTAGTAGATGAGCAATGTAACATGGTTTGTGCACCATCAGGCGGTATAACGGGGAAAGGAGACGGCAAGTGTAAAGATTTTTTTCAGGCAGCAAAAGAAGTGAAGTTGATCTGGAAAGATGACAGATGATCATAAACCTAGCTCGACCATGGGATCCCAAAAATGTTTTTGGAAATCAATTATTTTATCATCCTTCACTTTGATCTTTTCTTTTTCTAAAAGCTCCTGCATTCGTGTAGGTGTTTCAAAATGCATTTTACCACTGAGCATACCATTCCTGTTCACTACACGTTGAGCAGGCACTTTCGGCCTTACAAGATGCGCACCATTCATCGCCCAGCCTACCATTCTTGCACTTAGTTTAGTGCCAAGGTATGTAGCAATTGCTCCGTACGTTGTTACTCTTCCTTTTGGAACTAATCTTACAACCTGCCACACATCCTCAAAGAAGGAATATTCTTTTGTTGAAGACTTTTTTTCCTTTGGAAGGTTATCAGCTTTTACCTTGCTGCTTTTCTTCATTTCTTTTGTTTAAAAGCATTGTACGTTTAGGTTCAGGTACATTCTTATAGTCATATGGGCAGCTCTTGCAGCCATTGCCACAGCAATACCCTCTGTTCAATAAATATTCAGAAGTAAACACTACAAGCCCATCACTATTGTAATAAAAATCGTCGTCTTCATCAAGCTTTTTCCTGTTCACTGATCAAGGTTTTAAGTAAGTCATCTTTGTCTCGGGGTAATTCTTTGTCGAGTGTAAACTTAAGGTAATGGATACGATTACTCTTAGCAATATCTAATCCTTCATAATGCGTTTTAATTTGTAAAACACCAGGCACTTGCTGCATTGAATGAACGTCATTAATATCTTCTGCAACAGATAGTCCATACGTTTCAATAACAAGCTTCGTAAAATTGTATAAAGCAGGGCTATCCGTTTTCAAATGAACAAAACCATCTTTTCTTAAAATTTCCTGGTACATCCGTAAAAATTTAGGATGGGTTAACCGCTTCTTCGCTTTGGAAGTCCTGAGTTGCGGATCAGGAAATGTTATCCATATCTCGCTTACTTCATCTTTTGTAAAGTAATCGGCAATTTTATCGATCTGGGTTCGCAGAAAAGCAACGTTACTCAATTGTTTCTCCAAAGCAGTTTTCGCCCCTTTCCATATTCGGTTGCCCTTTATATCAACACCGATGAAGTTTTTACCCGGGAACATTTCACCCAATCCCACTGCATATTCACCTTTGCCACAGGCAAGTTCTAACACGATATCATTTTTGTTATTAAAGCAATTCCTCCAATTATCTTTCATTTCAGTTGGATATTCAAAAACATTGGGAAAGGATTTTATTTCAGCAAAACGGACAAGCTTCTTTTGCGCCATAAGCCACAAAGATAATTTAGGATTTACTTTGCCGTCTATGGATTTAATGAAGGGCAATTGGCTTTGTTAGTATCTTACAAAGTAGTATAGAGCCTTATGAAGAACTATCCATTCAAAATCGCATTGCTCTATTTTGTTATTGGTGCTGCATGGATAATCTGCACCGATTGGCTTTCAAATAACTATTCTGCATCCTTTTCTATTTTGATTCAAAATGCGAAGGGGCTTTTGTTTGTAGCCTTATCAGCGTTAGTCTTATTTGTTATTATAAAAAGATATTACAGGCAAATCAATCAAAAACAGGTAGAATACCTGCGGCTGTTCCAGGACAATCCACATCCAATGTGGGTTTATGATGTCGATACTCTTTCATTTTTAGCTGTAAATAATGCTGCGGTCGAAAAATATGGTTACAGCAAAAATGAGTTTCTGCAGAAAAAAATAACTGATATACGGCCAGAGAGTGAAAAAGAACTGCTTTCCAATTTTGTAAAGAGAAGTAATGATACGATTTACCTGGATTCAGGCATTTGGCAACATCAGACAAAAGAGAGAGAAGCTTTTTATGTGAGGATTTCTTCTCATTCAACAATCTTTGAAAACAAGAAAGCGAGAGTTGTTTTAGCAATTGATGTAGATGACCAGGTGAGTGCACAGCGTGAATTGCAGTTGTCAGAAAATAAGTTGAAAGGTTTGATCAACAACTCCGATGATCTTATCTGGCTGATCAACAAAGAGGGGATCATTACTGCTGCCAATGAAGCATTCCAGGTAAAGATCAGGAAGGTGTTAGGGATTACACTCGATTTTACTAAACATGCAGATATCAATTTCTTTCCCGAAAACGATTTCACAAGGAACTGGAGGCAATATTTCTTAAAAGCTTTGAAAGGAGAATCCTTAAAGGTGGAAGAAGAAATAGCAAACGGTCAGCGAGAGTTTTTCGAGATCATTCTCAATCCTATCTATGATAATGAGAATGATGTTATAGGGGTGGGATGCTTTGCACGTGATATCACCCAACGAAAAAAGTATGAAAACAGGATCAAAGAGCAGGTTGAAAAGCTTAAGGAAATATCATGGATACAATCTCACGAAATGAGGCGGCCCGCAGCCAACATAATTGGCCTGATTGAATTGCTTAAAACATCAAACAATGCCGAGGAGAAAGGCCAGCTTATGCACTTGCTGGAGGAATCTTCCAAGGAGTTAGATTTTCTCATAAAACGCATCGTAGAAAAATCTTCTACTATTCAATAGCAAGGCACAATATTTACTGCATACCTATAAAACGATTGTATGCTAAGAGATGGTGCAAACAAAAGCCTTTGGCAGGAAAGTGTTACCAGTTATACTTCTAAACATAAGATCATTCCGGATGCGATAGTAGATGTGCTGATTGTCGGTGGAGGTATCACAGGAATATCAACCGGTTTAGAATTGCAAAAAGCCGGTAAGCAGTGCATGATCATTGAAAAGTTTAATATTGGTTTCGGAACAACAGGTGGCACCACCTCTCACCTTAATACCTTTTTTGATACTACATACGATCAGATCATCAGTGATTTTGGGGAAAAGAATGCACAGCTCGTTCATAAAGCCTGTAATGCATCATTGCAATTGTTCAATAAGAATGTGCAATGGTATAATATCGATTGTGGCTTTAGCTGGAAGGATGGTTATGTGTATGCATTGGATGATGAACAAGCTAAGTATCTTGATAAAGTTGTAGATGCTTCGCAAAAAGCGGGTTGCGAAGTAGAGTATGTAAATAATATTCCCGTTCCTATCCCTTTTATAAGAGCTGCAAAGTTTAGCGGGCAGGCGCAAATACATCCAACTAGATATATCCATGCTTTAGCAGATGCATTTGAACATGCGGGAGGTTATCTTGTTCAGAATTGTGGCTTAGAACATTTCGAAAGCCATGCATTGGTTGAGGTTAGAACTAACATGGGTAAGATCAGAGCTAAGAAATTAATATTTGCTACACACATTCCACCGAGCATTAATTTATTACACTTCCGTTGCGCACCATACAGAAGTTATGCAATGGCGGTGAGGTTAAATGATGATGCCTATCCTGATGGTTTAGCTTACGACATGCATGAGCCTTATCACTATTACCGTACCCATGAGGTGAACGGAGAAAAGTATTTAATTGCAGGAGGTGAAGATCATAAGACGGGTCATGAAAGTAATGAAGAGTTTTGCTTTACTAAGTTGGAGAACTATATCAGCAAGTACTTTGATATTAAAGAGATAAGTTACAAGTGGTCGTCACAATATTATGAACCTTCAGATGGAATAGCGTATATCGGGCATTTACCAGGCTTCACTGATAATGTATACGTAGCTACCGGGTACAGTGGTAATGGAATAACCTACTCTCATATCGCGGCCATTACACTAAGAGATCTGATTACTACGGGTGAAAGTGAGTTTGAAAAATTATTCAATCCAAATAGAATAAAACCTGTTGCCGGTTTCACGGAGTTTGTGAAAGAGAATGCAGATGTTGTGAAGGAATTTATAGGGAAGAGATTATCGCAGGAGAAAATAAAGAGTCTTGCAGAGATTGCCAAAGGAGAAGGTAAAGTGGTAAAATACGAAGGTGAAAGCATTGCACTTTATCGAAATGAGCAAGGAACACTGCATGCAATCAATCCTGTTTGTACTCATGCGAAGTGTATTGTGCAATGGAACAACACAGAAAGAAGCTGGGATTGTCCATGCCATGGGGCAAGATATACAGCCAATGGAGAAGTGCTTACCGGCCCTGCGACCAAAAACTTAGAAATGATCCAATTGCAGGACCTGGTGAAGGAAGAGACAAAATGATGGTTGTAATGCGCATGCAGGTGCGGTTACTTGGAGAAAAGATATCTTATCTTTAAGTAAACCAACTGCTGCGACATGAAAGCAATCTTACCCCTTGCTATACTATTTGTTTGTTCCTCAGTTACGATAGCTCAAACCATCTCATCGTCAGATTCTTTGTACAAAGTGTACGTTCAAAAACAAAGAGAGAACAGAACGCTCGGTTGGGTTTTTGTTAGTGCCGGTGTAGGGCTTACAATTGGTGGTGCACTTAAAAATTTCGATCAACCCTTCCTGCGAGATCGGGATGAAAGCCGTGGACTGGGATTAACTATCGTAGGACTGGCTTCAACTGCCGCAGGTATATATTGTTTCACAAAAGCATCTAAAAACAGAAAGCTGGCTAAGCTTGCTTTAAAAGATCAGGTTTTATATTTCGGCCCTAAGCCAATAAATCAGCCACGATATACAGCCTTAGCTTTCTCTTGGCGAATTAATAATCAAATAAGGTAGATCAGTTAACCGCCAGTTATCCTTCTAGGCAAACCGCTCATCCCGAATTCGTAGTTTAACAATTCCGAAATGATTCGTATATCAGAAAACTTCCTACATTTGATCTACTAACAATTTCGTAGAACTAAAAACTAAATTATGAATAAGGTAAAACTCCCGCTCCTGGCATTGGCTGCAACATTATCATTAAGCAGCATCGCACAGCAGGACAAAACAGAAACTAAAGAGAAAAAAGAAACTAAGAGCAAGACAATCGTGATTACACAGGATGATAAGTCTGAGAAAATGACTATCGTGGTAGATGGTGAGAATGTGACAGTAAATGGTAAACCTGTTGAAGATTATAAAGGCAGTGTCCAGGTTTTGAAAAATTCACATGTATGGACTCCAAAAGCGGTTACCGGTGTAAGAGCTATGTCTAAAGTCAGGCCAGGTGCTAATTTTTATACGCTGGGCAACAGGGCGTTTTTGGGTGTAACAACTGAAGATGGAGATGGCGGCGCTAAGATCACTGAGGTATCTAAAGAAAGTGCCGCAGAAAAAGCAGGATTGAAAGCAGGGGATGTGATTACAAAGATCAGTGAATACAATGTGGCTGATGCAGACGATGTATTTGCAGCACTTAATAAGATGAAACCCGAACAAAAAGTAACCATAAGTTACAAGAGAGATGGCAAGCAGGCTACCGCAGAGGCAACTTTAAGCAAGCCTTCTGACAGCGATGTATATGCAAGCGCTGGCAATCATTTTGATTTTGACTTTGACAGAACCTTTTCACAATCTTTCTCGGGTGATAAGATGCAAGGCTTTACTTTCTACCGTCGCCCTAAGCTTGGTTTGCAGATACAGGATGTGGAAGAAGGTAGCGGTGTAAAGATATTGGACGTTGACCAGGATACACCAGCTGCAAAAGCAGGGTTACAGAAAGATGATGTGATCGTTTCATTGAACAGCACTGAAATAAAAGGTGTGGATGATGTTCGCAAAGCAACAACTGAGTTGAAGGAAGGTGATGCATTGAAAGTACAATACAAGAGAGGCGGCGCAACACAAAGCGCCGAGATCAAATTCCCTAAGAAATTAAAGAAGGCAGATATCTAAAATTTATCTTGATTCCACCAAATCAAGTTTTCTCATGTAGCATTCAACCGCTGTTTTCTAACAGCGGTTTTTTCTTGCCTATGCTACAGGATTAACACTGATTATATTTGGTGAATAAATGCACATCTATGAAATCGATCATTACAGGGTTGTTTTTATTTCTGTTTACAGGAAGCTTTGCGCAGGTGTATAAAAAGAAAGAACCATTGGCACATACCTACTCTATTGTTGCAAGAGATTCTATCACTGGGGAGATGGCTGTTGGTGTACAAAGCCATTGGTTTAGTGTAGGTACGGCGGTGCCTTGGGGTGAGGCTGGAGTAGGAGTGATCGCCACCCAATCTTTTGTTGATAAAAGTTATGGTCCTAAGGCAATTGCATTGATGAAACAGGGTAAAAATGCCACTGAAGCATTAGAGGAATTGAAAAAGCACGATCCAGGTGTTGACGTAAGGCAGGTTGCTGTGATTGATGCAAATGGAAATGTGAGCGCTCATACAGGGACTAAGTGCATTCAATATGCATCGCATATTACAGGTTCTAATTTCAGTGTACAGAGTAATATGATGTTGGGAGATAAAGTGTGTGAGAATATGGCAGCTGCGTTCATTCAATCTAAAGGAAAACCTTTGGCTGAAAGAGTATTGGTTGCACTGGAAGCTGCACAAAATGCAGGTGGTGATATAAGGGGCATGCAAAGTGCGGCGATCATAGTCGTTCCCGGTAAAGCAAACAATCAGCCATGGAATGATAAAAGCGTTGACTTGAGAGTAGATGATGCTCCGCAACCTTTAAAGGAACTAAGAAGATTGTATAAAGTACATTTAGCTTATCAGCATATGAACGAAGGTGATCTTGCAGTAGAAAAGAATGATATGAAAAAAGCTATGGAACAATATAATGCTGCAATGAAATTATTTCCTACCAATTTGGAAATGAAATATTGGACAGCTGTAACGCTGGCTAGCAATAAACAGGTGCAAAAAGCGCTGCCGATGTTCAAAGACATCTTTGCAAAGGATAAAAATTGGAGAGAACTTACCAGGCGATTAAAGCCAGTGGGTTTGATTACCGTTACTGATGCTGAATTGAAAAAGATATTAGCGCAATAAAAAAGATCCCGTTCAATTGAACGGGATCTTTTTTTATGATCATGGAGTTTTCTAGAAATCCAATCCCATTCCAAAATACCAATAAGGTTTTCCTCTGAAGATGCCGTTCATTTCCCATGATGCATCTACTTTGAGGAAGTATCCTAATAATGTACTTCTTGCACCAAATCCATAACCACCAACGAATGGCCCGATACCACCTGCTTTAATTTTGATTGAAACAGGGTTGCCCGGATCGGTGAATATTCTATAAGGTCTTTCAATGTTGCTGATCTTTCCATTCCAAGCTGTTCCCAAATCAATGAACTGTGTAAGCTGGAAGTTTCTTAAGAATGCATTGTTGATCGGCTTGTTGAATAAAGTAGTGAATACAGGCAATCTCAATTCACTATTCACCACGATTGCATTGTTACCATTTGCAACGTTTTGCGGGAAGCCTCTCATATTTAATGCGAGTGACTGGAATGCATAAGCTACATCTGGTGCAGGTTTCAGGGCATCGTTGAACTTAGGATTGATCCATCCGTCCATTCCTCCTAAATAGTAAATAACCTTTTGTGTTCCAAACGAGAAGTCGCCAGCCGCTCTTGTTGCCCAGATGAAGTTTCTGAAGATTGGTAGGTAATGCCTCGCATCAAACCCTGCGTTATAGGTATAACGACCTTTATTCTGTGCGTTCTTGCCAAACTGCATCGTGGCATCGAAAAATACCTTCCATCTTAATCCCCACCAGATATTTTGTGCAGGATTCAGCGAGTTATCGTGCACGTACTCCAGACGAGCTAATGCGAACTTGAGTAAGCTATCTGTTCTTTCTAACCCAATCGGATCTGCATTCGGGGGATTAGAGAAGTTGTTATAAGGTAAAGTAATTCCTCTGTCAGTTCTATATCCGGTTGTTAATCGGAGACTTTTAATTTCATTGAATGCATAAATGAAGTTCGCCTGGTAGATGCTGGTGATAAGCCTGTTGCTAAAACCAGGGTCTCTGAATATCGGACTTTGGAAATCACTATTAGTGCTTCGATAATACAAGATGCTCCAGTCGATCCGCTTCCTATAGTTCTCAAAGCTCATCATGATGTCTTTGTCTTTCAGGTTCGATCCGAATCTTACACCTGCAATGAAACGGATGTCTTCCATCAGGTCACTCACACCAACTCTAAACGCCCAGTTGATATCATTGCCATTATTTAACTGGATAGGGCCAGAACCTCCGGCATAAGGTTGATAGCGGGTGATCATTACATTATTGTTCACTCCACTCAACACATAGTCGGCACCAAACTTCCATTTATAATTATACAATCTCGCTTTTTCAAGAATGCTGGTGTTCGCATCATCAGGTCCGCCCGTATCATCTTTCGCAGCAACGGCTGTGTCCTTCTTCTCTTCATCAAATTCACTTTGGAAAACTTTTTTTCTTAGAGTAGCGGAATCTTTTGTTTGATAACTGATCGCTTTCCCCGATGCTGCTCTTGCCTGCTCCATAAATCTTCTCATGTATTCGGTAGGCCTCGCATTCACATTACGTTTACGTAGTGCGATAGAGTCAACTCTTAATTTATATAAGAACTTAACGTCCCCCTCTTTCCTCACTTCACTCACCTGCCCCTTATCACCTGCAATTCTCGTTTCTAATAAACTGCTTTGATAGTTAGTGATCGGGAAAGTATAAGTACTGTCTTTGAATACAGAGAAATAACTAATGCTGTCAGGCTCTTGTTTTTGCCATGCCTGCAAAGTGGAATCGATCAATTTGTCTTCAGGATTACGCAGTACTTCATCACCAATGTAATACAGTGTATCTAATCCATCTCTTTCAGTACTGAAGAAACCGGCCCACCTGTTATTGATGCCGTTTTCATCACTTATAAACGTGAAGTGATTCATGTTGTACTGCATTGGGTAACGAGCATTACCAAATTTCATTTTGGTGAGCTGGGTTATCTGCCTGAAATCACTTTTATTGAAAATGTCTACAAGGAAAATATTGTAATTGTATTTGCTTGGCAGAACAGTATCTGCATTTACCGCATCACCTGTAGGGCGGTTTGATGCAAAAATGATCGCACTCCTGTTAGGGAATGAAACAAAGGTTGGGTCAAGGTCATCATAAACATCATTAGTGATCTGCTCAACCTTTTGAGTTTGCGTATTGTAAGTGAATATATCTGTATGCCCGTTCTTAACAGCACTCAGTAATAGGGTGTTTTGATTCAACATAAACCCTGCATCAAGTATCTGCTCAAACCCTTTGATCTCCTGCTTGTCTCTCTTAACTCTCGCCACCATGTCGTACACAAACATTTTGATCTTTCCTTCTTCCCAATGCACAACCAACAACCTTGTTCCTTTACCATCCCATGCAAGGATAGGGTAGTTAGGATGTACATCTCCTTCATATACTCTTACTCCATACTTAAGCAAAGCTGATTGGTCACTTACGTTATCAGTAAGTATTACACTGTATTTGCCTTTCTTATAGCGAACGACTGCATAACCATTGTTGCGGGGATTAGGATTTACCTGGAAACGATAATAATCCTGTTTATCTACATCTTCCACAACGGAAATATTTCCCCTGGGTGCATTTCTTCGCTGGCGAATGTCCTTGTAATACCTGTCGCCCATTACATCCATAAACTCCTGCAGCAAAGGCTTGAACTTCTTTTTAGTGATACGCTGGCTCGCAGCATTTAAGTTTTTATAGATACGGGCTAAGTAAAGAAAATAAGTAACATTCTCCGGTTTATATCGTTCGCCAATGTAGTACCAAAAAGCATGGCCCGCCAGCCTTGGTTTTTCAAAAGCGAACTGGTAGAATTTAGTGTAATCACCACTCATCATCACATCCCTCAACTGGTTGTCAAGCGTTGTGCTCCATGGTTCGGCTACATACGCAACATAGCCATCTACTAACCACTGGGGGAGATCTAATAAAGCCTGGTTGCTGGCAAATTCTCCAATATCATCACCAAACAAAAGATTATCGACAAGTGTTTTGGCAATGCCCTCCCTTACTTGCCTTCTCAGGTTGTAATGGTTCCCATCAAAATAAACGACGATTTTATTATTTACGAGTTTAGTTACACCACCGGGACTTTGCCAATCGAGCCCACGACCGATATTGGTGCTTTTGTAATCGTTGTAGTCGTTGTAGATAACAATATTGGCTTTACGCTGCAGTGCATACTCAACAGTACCTTCAATCTGTTGTAATTCTTCTTCAGCTACCTGTGCTACGAATTTTGCAAGATCATTACCGCCGATATTGAAATAAGTGTTGAAGTTGTTTGTTTGATAAAAACGCCAGGTAAACTTTTTATGCTGAACCCTGTTCTTTCCAAACTCAACTGAATTTACTTGTGCACTTATCGAAACCCAACAAAAAACAGTAGCAATTGCAGCGTAAAAGCGGATTAATTTCATCGTATGTTATTTTTTCAAAAGCAATGCGGAGCGAACCCATCTTTATATATAGAGATACAAATTTTAACCGGGATGCTTCATGTCCGATCTTTAATGTTTTAAAATTAGGTATTTCGCCTTAATTGCATTTGTAAAAATATCGTTATGATAGCAGTACAGCAACTAACTTTCAGTCCTATACAGGAAAACACGTACGTCCTCTACAACGAATCCGGTGAAGCATTCATCATAGATCCCGGAATGTACTTCCCGGCAGAGAAACAAGCATTGAAAGAATATCTCGATAGTAATGAGCTCAGGCTCACGAAACTCCTGCAAACACATTGTCATCTTGATCATGTGTTTGGCTCTAAATGGGTGCATGAAACCTACGGTCTTGAAATGCATTTGCATCCATTGGAGGAGAAGGTGCTTTCGTTTGCACCTGCAAGCGGTCAAATGTGGGGTTTGAATTTTGATAATTACAGTGGCCCGCTTCATTTTTTGAATGAAGGAGATGAGGTTTTGTTAGCTGGTGACAAGCTTGAAGTGTTATTTGCACCAGGTCATTCTCCCGGAAGCATCTGCTTTTATTGCAGGGCTCAAAAATTTATTATCGGAGGAGATGTTTTGTTTGATGGAAGTATTGGAAGAACAGATCTGCCCGGAGGAGATCATGCTACCCTGATCAGCAGCATCAAACAAAAGTTGTTGGTGCTGGATGATGATGTAATTGTATACTCCGGTCACGGCCCTCAAACTACCATCGGGAAAGAAAGAAGATCCAATCCTTTTCTTGTATAAAAAAAGCCGGCTTTAAACCGGCTTTCAATTAGTTCATACTTGTTTTCATCATCTTTTGCTTTTCCTCGAGCTTGTTGTAAGCAATGATGAGAATAGCGCCGAGATTTTTATGCGGCGGAATATAATCGTCGAATCGTTCTTTTCTTGTCGGGTCCTTGAAAGTTGCTTCGAAACTCTTCCACATTTGTGGCCAGTTGAGTTCTTTATCTTGTCTCAACGTTTCAGCGATGTGTGAGATCATCGGTCCGTTGATGAGACCCGATCCTACTTGTTTAGATGAAATGATATGTGCTTCAGGACACACCTTCAACACGTCATTTAAGTTGTGATATCCGCCACAGCTACCCAGCAAAACAACTTTGGCTGAAGGCTGCAACTGTTCAATAGTATACCGAACATAATAGCTATGTCCACGATGTATTACCACGGTAGGATTGATGCCTTTCTCATACAAATATTCATTTAAATGCTGCTGAGCCTTGGCATCAAGATCTTTGTCTTCATCTAATGGCTTATTCGCATAGATAGTGATAGGAGTTCCCTTAGTGGAAACTACTTCTACCCATTCCGGTTTATCGATGATCTTCCAGTTGTTGTTTCTAAAACTGCGCACAAAACCACCAAATACATTCTGACCATCTTTATCACCATAGAAATACTGCTCAATAATAATGCGGCCTGAAGTATCTTTTAAATTACCTGCAGGCATGTAATGAACTGGTTGAATACCCAGCGTAGATACAATATCTACTTTGCTTGAAGTATCCATGGATTGGAAGATAGTATTAAGTAGGTTGTAGATCGTTCTGCCTCTTTCACTCTTAGCATCGTTCAGATTCAATTGTACCTGGCTGAGGATAAGCTTCTTCAGGCTCTCATTCGAAATACTTCCATAAGAGTCTGCTACATCCACCGCATCTTCCAGGCTGTTCGTTCTGTCAAGCCTGTCCACAAAGTTTTGCATCAAGGTGACTGCATTGGCCGAATCCATCTTCTTTAAGAAATCATCCAGTGTGTTAAAGCCTGCAGCCATCTTTATCCACTTTTTGAAGTGGTCGTATTTAACCGATTGAAGTAACGTATCAGCACTCGGTGTTTTCATTCTTTCGAATATCCGCTTGTATACACCTAAATAACTACTCGTATAAATATCCGCTTCACCATATATGGCTAAGTAATACAGTTCTTCAGGAGTGAGATTTTCAATTCTTTTAAACCGGATAGCATCAGGAGAGTCGTGCAAGCCATTGATATCTGTGATGTATGGATCTCTCACTTTCTGGCGCATTCTCGTTTCAAGTGCATGATATACCATTGGCGTATCCCCCTTCAGCATTCTTTCAGAATAACGGATCTGGCTTCTGACAAGTGCTCTGTAATACTTATCTGAATTTTCAAGTTGATTTTCACTTACTGCATCAGCAAGCGTGTCAAACGAAAGGTTGCCCCGATAGATATCATCTAAAAAAGGAAAATACAATCTCCCGCTTTTCATAGTTGCCATCTTGTAAATGGTCTTCACCAGTTGATCATCTACAGCAGCGATCTTACGGCTGAAAGAATTACCTGCACCTGCATAGGTATATATCTCTTCCTGGTCTCTTTTGGCAACAGCAATGATCACACTATCCGCAAAAGGCACGTTAGGATTCTTCACCAGTATCTGCATCACCTTCGACGGGTTGCGCTTCATGGCTTTTAAAATCAACTCATCATTCGAGGCTTTGATGCCTGGATTTTTTTGGAAAGGGAAAGCCCTTATCAAAATTGTTCCTATCTCAAGTTCGTTTTTAGCAACTACAGGGTAAATGGAATTGCCAAATCTTTCTAACTGCATCGCTTCCTTATAAGCTTTTATGAGGTCGATCAGCATATCTGCCTTTAAAACTTTAGACCGGTATCCATTTTCATAAGCAATCAGCACATCTGCAACACCACGAAGAAACTTGATCTTATTGTTATTGTCCAGGCTGGAGTTCATCTCCATTTCAGACTGGAGATCATCGATCACATTTTTTAAATAATAGGTGATCTGGCTATTGAGGTCATCATCCCTTGTTACATTGAAATTGTCATCGTCCATTCCATCAGCCCTGTATAAGGTGCGTTGGGCCTTATCAATATTCTCATGAAATATCTGCCGCATGAGCGGAATATCCGTTTTCTTTTGAGAAGGTTGTGCATAGGAAAATACTGACGCGAGTAGCAATACCAGTAAGGCTCCACCAATTCTTATTCTCATCAAATCAAGTTTCATTAGAGATTACAAAAATACGACCAAAGCTGCTTTGAGACAGTCTTTCGTATTTTGGCTGCAAGTTCCGTTAGCGACTGTTAACAATTAGATAATGATAATGAAAGGGCTAACTGGATATGATAAAATTATTTTTGCGTAAACGAATTGTTAATGGAGAAAGGCAAAAAGGTATTGATAGCAGATGATGAACCGGATATACTGGAGATCATCAGCTATAACCTTGGAAAGGAAGGCTATACGATCTATACTGCAAAAGATGGAAGTGAAGCGATAGATAAGGCAAAACAATTTAAACCAGATCTCATCATTCTCGATATAATGATGCCCCGCAAAACGGGCGTAGAAGTTTGCGAATACCTGAGAACACAACCTGAATTCCAGGAAACACTCATCATTTTCCTTACTGCGTTAAGCGATGAAGCATCTCATATAAAAGGGCTAGAGACCGGCGCTGATGATTATGTTAGTAAACCTATCAGTCCTAAAGTGTTGGTGAGCAGGGTGAATGCACTGTTCAGAAGAACGCATAAAGATGACAAGCTCTTAAAGCTGGGCGATCTTACAATTGATCCTGTAAAATTTTTAGTGTCTGTTAATGATAACCAGGTGATGCTTGCAAAAAAGGAATTTGAATTACTATACCTGCTTGCCACAAAACCGGGAAGAGTTTTTTTGCGTAACGAAATACTAAGCAAAGTATGGGGCGATGATGTGATCGTTGGCGATAGAACGATCGATGTACACATCAGGAAGGTTCGCCAGAAACTCGGCGTGGATTGCATCACCACTGTTAAAGGTGTGGGATATAAATTTGAATTGTAAATTTGGTTGTCGTTCATAATAAGCAGGTTTGTGAATACGGTCATTCAGCCGTTATTATGAGCAATGAACGCTGCGATGTTTAAAGCAAAAAACCTTTCCCCACGGCAATTATCTTTTTTTACAGCTGCTATTTTATCGGCACCTATCGGTTGCGGTTTTTTGTTTGTGACACCTGAATGGGAGATCGCACTGGTTGCGTTTGCGATCACTTTCATCGGTAGTTATTATCTCATCCGTTTTGTACTGGAATGGTTCATTTATCGAAAAATAAAGCTCATCTATAAATTCATTTATCAAACAAAAGCAACCAAGAGAGAAGAGACGTACTATAAATACATCCTGCCACAAAAAAGTATTGATGAAGTAAGAGCAGATGTAGAACAATGGGCGGAACAACGCAGTGCTGAAATAGAGTTGCTCAGGAAAAACGAAAGCTTCAGGAAAGAGTTTTTGCAGAACCTTTCACACGAATTCAAGACACCCATCTTTGCGATACAAGGATACGTAGATACACTTTTAGGAGGTGCACTGGAGAACCCGGGAGTGAATCGGAAATTTTTGGAGAATGCTGCGAAGAATGTAGATAGAATGGTAAACCTGATAGAAGACCTTGATGAAATAACGAAGCTGGAAACGGGCGAACAACCCTTGAATAAAACAGCATTCGTGATACAGGATATGATAAGAGAAGTGTATGAATCATTATCTCTTAAAATGTCTGCACAAAGTATTACGGCTGCCATTAAGAAAGGGTGCGAACAACCGATCACGGTATATGCCGATAAAGAAAAAATAAGACAGGTGATCATCAATATCGTGGAGAATGCCACCAAGTACGGTAAGGTGGGAGGAATAATAGAAACAGGTATTTATAAGACTGATGAAAAAACGGTATTGATAGAGATAAGCGATGAAGGAGTCGGCATTGCAGAAGAACATTTAGCGAGGATCTTTGAAAGGTTTTATCGAACAGACAGGGGGAGAAGCCGTGATGTGGGTGGAACAGGTTTGGGTTTAGCTATTTGCAAGCACATCATTGAAGCGCATGATCAAAGTATTCATGTAAGAAGTAAATTAGACGTAGGAACCACGGTAGGGTTCACACTTGAAATAAAATAATCAAATCATTTCAGTTTATGCTAGTCACTACAACCAATAACATCGAAGGAAGACCCGTACAAACATATCTTGGTATTGTAACGGCTGAAGCTATCATCGGTGCCAACATTTTTAAGGATCTGTTTGCAGGAATCCGTGACATCATCGGCGGAAGAAGCGCTACTTACGAAAGAGTGATTGAAGAAGCAAAGAACAATGCACTGAACGAACTGATACAAAAAGCACAGGCATTAGGTGCCACAGCTATCATTGGCGTTGATCTCGATTTCGAGACCATCGGTAGCGGTGGCAGTATGCTGATGGTGGTTGCCACCGGTACAGCGGTGAGGTTATAAGCGCTAATTCAATATAATTTATCAACGGTAGTTCGGTGCTGCAACTTGCGTTTTTATGCAATGACCACTGCATAAAACTGAAGAAAAATTGCGTATTAATACTATAGTTTTTATTACAGTTTTTGTCTTACTTGCACTCATTCAACCGGCATCGTATTCTATAGATGAACATAACCCTAAAGCCCGATACATACACCTGCAGCACAC
>JAEZDC010000080.1 GCA_023429825.1 Bacteroidota bacterium
GTATGCAGGACATGGGTGCAGCCGGAATTATTTGTTCTACTGCAGAGATGAGTGCGAAAGGTGGGGTAGGGATGCGGATCGATTTGGATAAAGTACCTACACGCCAGCAGCATATGAAAGCGTGGGAATTATTGCTGAGTGAGAGCCAGGAGCGAATGCTGATCGTGGTAGAGAAAGGAAAAGAAGCAGCGGTGTTGAAAGTGTTTGAGAAATGGGATTTGAGTGCAAGTAATATTGGTGAAGTAACGGGTGATGGTTTGCTGAAGTTTTATATGCATGGTGAACTGGAAGTTGAGATACCTGCTCATGAATTGGTATTAGGGGGAGGTGCGCCTGTGTATGAAAGAGCATATAAGGAGCCGAAGTATTTTGAACAGGTACGATCATTTGATATAAACAGTGTAGAAGATGTAACTGATCTGAAAGCGGTTGCTGAGCAATTGATACAGATACCAAACATTGCAAGCAAACGTTGGGTGTATACGCAGTATGATAGTATGGTAGGCGCAGCGAATGCATCTACCAACGATCCGAGTGATGCTGCAATCGTATTGGCAAAGGGGACAGGTAAGGCCTTAGCAGTAACTGTTGATTGCAACAGCAGGTATGTGCATGCAGATCCCTACAAAGGAGGAATGATCGCCGTAGCGGAAGCGGCGAGGAATATAGTATGTAGTGGTGGAGAACCTTTGGGTGTTACCAACTGTTTGAATTTTGGTAACCCGTATGATCCGGAAGTATATTACCAGTTTGTTAAGGCGGTGACAGGAATGGGTGACGCATGCAGGAAATTCAATACTCCTGTTACAGGAGGTAACGTGAGTTTCTATAATCAGAATCCTGAAGGGCCGGTCTATCCTACACCAACGATCGGGATGGTGGGAGTGATTGAGAACATTGAGGATAAAATGACAATGGATTTCAAGGAAGCTGGTGATGTGGTATTGTTGATAGGGACGCAAAAGAATTGTATTGGTTCGTCAGAATATTTGCATAAAGTAAAAGGTGTTGCTATTTCTCCTGCTCCCATGTTTGATTTAGAAGAGGAGTTCGAAATGCAACAACAACTTGCAGGATTGATCAAACAAAAGCTGATCCTTTCGGCGCATGATATCAGTGAGGGGGGCCTGATCGTTACACTTCTCGAAAAAGGATTTAATAGGAACTTAGGCTTCAAGGTAGCTGAAGTTCCCCTCTCTGCTGGAGAGGGGACAGGGGTGAGGTCTGATGCATTTTGGTTTGGGGAGAAACAAAGTAGGGTAGTAGTAACCTGTAAAAAAGAAAATGTAGAGAAGATCAAAACTTCAGGATTGACAGTCACAGAACTTGGAGTAGTAACAGGTGAAGAGATCAACGTGAATGGAGCAAGCTGGGGTAGCATTACGGAATGGAAAACGAAATATGATACAGCAATTGAAAAGTATTTGAACTAATGGCAGCGCAATCATACATCATTGTAACTGGTGCAGCAGGTTTCATCGGAAGCTGCATGGCAGGTTTTCTGAATGAACAGGATCATTGCAATCTCATACTTGTAGATGATTTTGGCGTGGAAGGAAAAAGAAAGAACTGGGAACAGAAAGGGTATGCTCATGCTGTTGAGCGATACAACCTGTTTGATTGGTTAAAGGAGCATGAGATAAAAGTGAATTGTTTCATTCATCTTGGGGCGAGAACAGATACCACGGAGTTCGATTATTCGATACACGAAAAACTCAACGTCCAGTATTCAAAAGATGTATGGAACTACTGTGTTGAGCAGAATGTTCCGCTGATCTATGCATCTTCCGCTGCTACGTATGGTGCAGGAGAACTGGGCTATGATGATAACCATGAAGTGATCGATAAGTTGCAGCCTTTAAATCCATATGGTGTCAGTAAAAATGAATTTGATAAATGGGTAATCGGGCAAACTCAACAACCTCCATCATGGACGGGTTTGAAATTCTTCAACGTATATGGCCCCAACGAATATCATAAAGGAAGAATGGCGAGCGTGATATGGCATTCGTTCAATCAAATCAAGAAAGATGGTGTGGTAAAGCTCTTCAAAAGCCATAGACCTGATTTTGAAGATGGAAAACAATTGCGGGATTTCATCTATGTGAAAGATATTGTGAAGGTCATTGACTGGATGATGACTATGATGGTCAATGGACGATGGACTATGAAGAAAAATGGCATCTACAATCTCGGTACGGGAAAGGCAAGAAGCTTTGAAGACCTAGTAAAAGCAACTTTCTCAGGATTGGATCTGCAACCGAATATTGTATTCATCGATATGCCGGAAGATATCCGTGATAAATACCAATACTTTACAGAGGCCAATATGCAAAAGCTGAAGGACGCAGGCTATACCGATGCGTTTTATTCATTAGAAGATGGTGTAGGCGATTACGTAAGAAATTATCTGCAGCAGCAACTGAAGACTTACTGATCACCGGTATTCTCCAAATACTTTACGTAGTTCATCTGATATTTCACCTAACGTACATTTATTCTCTACAGCGTTGATCACATGCGGCATTAAGTTGCTGCCATCTTTTGCTGCTGATGAAATATTACTGAGGCATTCGGCTGCTTTTGTAGTGTCACGCTGGTCTTTTAATTGTTTCAATCGTTCAGCCTGGATGTTGCGAATGCTATCATCTATCTTCAGGATGGGCGTATCAGTTTCTTTATTGACTGTAAATTTATTTACACCCACGATGATCTTCTCATTGTTCTCGATCTTCCTTTGATAATCGTATGCACTGCGGGCAATCTCGTCCTGGATGAAGCCTTGTTCAATTGCTGAAACACTTCCGCCCATGGTGTCGATCTTGTTGATGAGGTCCCAGGCTTTTTGTTCTACTTCGTTCGTTAAGTTTTCTATGAAAAAACTTCCTGCCAGTGGATCAACGGTATCTGCCACACCACTCTCGAATGCAACCACCTGTTGCGTACGCAAGGCGATCCTTGCCGCTTCTTCTGTTGGCAAACTCAGCGCTTCATCATAGCCATTTGTATGTAATGATTGTGTTCCGCCTAATACGGCAGCCAAAGTTTGAATCGTTACCCGTGAGATATTATTTAAAGGTTGTTGGGCGGTGAGTGTACTTCCGCCTGTTTGCGTGTGAAAGCGGAGCATCATTGCTTTAGGATCTGTTGCACCTAATTCTTTCATCATCCTGGCCCACATTCTCCTTGCTGCCCTGAATTTTGCCACTTCTTCAAATAAATTGTTGTGTGCATTGAAGAAGAAAGAAAGACGTTTTCCAAATACATTTATATCCAAACCTTTCTCTAATGCAGCTTTCACATACGCTTTACCATTGCTTAACGTGAATGCGATCTCCTGCACGGCTGTGCTTCCTGCTTCACGGATGTGGTAACCTGAAATAGAAATGGTATTCCATTTAGGAAGTTCTTTACTGCACCATTCAAAGATGTCTGTAATGATGCGCATTGATGGCTTAGGAGGATAGATGTAGGTTCCTCTTGCTGCGTATTCTTTTAAAATATCGTTCTGGATTGTTCCTGATATTTTTTTCAGATCAGCACCTTGTTGCTTTGCCAATGCTGCATAAAAAGAAAGTAAAATAAAACCGGTAGCGTTAATGGTCATGGAGGTGGAGACATCTTCGAGCCTGATACCTGCAAACAAGCGTTGCATATCTTCTATGCTGTCGATGGCAACACCCACTTTGCCTACTTCACCTTCAGCTAATGCATGATCACTGTCATAGCCGATCTGTGTAGGGAGATCAAAAGCCACGCTCAATCCGCTAACTCCCTGTGACAATAAATAATGGTATCGTTTGTTGCTTTCTTCAGCGGTGGAGAAGCCAGCGTATTGTCGCATGGTCCAGAGTTTTCCTCTATACATGTCGGGTTGAACGCCGCGGGTGAAAGGGAATTCGCCGGGAAGCTCGTTGTTGATAGAAGCATCGGTTGAAGTGTAAAGCGGTTTTATTTCGATTCCGCTATCGGTGTGTTTGTTGTCCATAGTCCATAGTCCATCAGCCATTGAGCCGACATTATTTTAATGCATCTCTGAATTTGGTGATCATCTTACAAAGATGGTCATATGAGTTATAAAGCAAAGTAAATTGATCTCCCGTAATATAATTTCTACGCTTTGCCATTATCAGGCATCGACTACTTCAATAGTGATCTGAGCTTATACTTAAAAACCTGGCAAATTCTGCAATCGACTATGGATGCTGGACTTTATAATAACTTTTTCGCTTCAAATGCCAGTACTTCACTCACCACCTCATGCAGCGCACCTTTGTTATTATTCATTAAGTATTGCAGTAGTAACTTGTTCAGATCAAGGCCATTTGCATTTGGAGGAAGTGTGTTGGAGAGCTGGTTAATGATCAATAAGTTTTGCTCTTTCAGGTTCTTTACTGCTCCCCAGGCTTCAGGACTTACATAAATCTGTTGGGTGATGTTGTAGTCAAATTCTTCTTTGATATTTTGAGTAAGTATCATCTGCATTTCACGGGCAGTGATATGCGTTTGGCCTAAGCGGCTGATAATATTTGGCAATGCTATCCTGTCAACCAATAGTGTCAATCGTTCATAAGCCTGCAGTTTTAATTGGCGGGTAGAAGGATCGATTTGTTCCTCGCTTTTTTTCATTGTTTTATTCCCTCTCAAAAACACAATCGCAAGAGCTAAGAGTGCCACCACGCCGGCCGTTATGAGGACTATAACATAAGTATCCATCGCTGAGTTTTGGCGAAAATACTAAAACCGATTTGGCTTCAATGTGTTAAATATGATATCCTGGGGAACAGGTTTTTCCGATAAACGAAAGCTGGCAATTTTATTGAAGCCACAGCTTGATATATTTTTGTGATATGGAAATGCAAACAAAATCACCGGTTCATTTTACAGAAGGGGCTATCGGTGAACTTAAAAGATTGATGAGTGAAGACAGCTTCGATCACAACAAGAAGCTGCGGGTAGGTGTGAAAGGTGGTGGCTGCAGTGGTTTAAGTTATGTGCTGAGCTTTGATGCAAAGCAGGAAGGTGATGAAGAGTTTGAAGTGGATGGGATACCGTGCATTATGAATCCAAGTCACCAGATATACTTATACGGAATGGAAGTGAATTGGGAAGGGGGATTGAATAGCCGTGGATTTACATTCAACAATCCGAACGCAAGTACCACATGCGGATGCGGAAGTTCTTTCGCTGTATAACGGACTTAAGTTGAAGTGTGCGACGCAACGAAGATGAACAGCGATCAAAAAGCTGGTAACATAAAAAAGGTGATCTTAACTGATCACCTTTTTGTATTGTAGACTAGTTCTTTTATTTTTTCTCAGCAGGTTTCCCGAGTGGTTTATTCTTGCCAAAATCAACAAGGATAGGTGCCGCTACGAAAATTGAAGAGTAACAACCGGTGATCACACCGATCAACATTGCAAAGGCAAAACCTCTTGTAACCTCTCCGCCAAATATGAAAAGAATGAGTACGGTTAAGAATACCGTTACAGATGTCATGATGGTACGAGCCAATGTTTCGTTGATCGCCTTGTTGATGAGTTGTCCCCTCGGCATCGTTGGATACAATCGTCCATCTTCACGGATACGGTCGTAAACGATCACGGTATCGTTCATCGAGAAACCGATCACGGTTAATATCGCTGCGATGAAGTGCTGGTCTATTTCAAGCGGGAATGGAACGATATCCTTACAGAAGCTGAACACGATGAGTGTCACTAATACGTCGTGCATCAATGCGAAGATGGTACCCAATGAATATCTCCAGTCTCTGAATCGTAAGAAAATGTATAGACAAATCACGATCAGCGCAAAGACGGTGGCTTTTGTAGCACCTCTTCTAAGATCGTCAGAAATAGTTGGTAAAACTTTCTGCGAACTCTGCAGGTACTGCTGCGATACGAACGTTGGATAAGATACATTGCCCAGGAAAGGTTTCAAACCTTCATACAGTTTTGCTACAACGGCAGAATCAGCATTTGTATTTGTTTCCTGTATCAAATAAGGAGTAGTGATATTCAGGTGCGCATTGTCTCCAACTGTTTTTACGATAGTATTCTCCTGGAAAGTTGCATTTAACGCTTCCCTGATCTTCTCCTGGTCTTGTGATTTGTCAAATGCTACAGTATAGCTACGTCCACCTGCAAATTCTACACCTTCATCAAAACCATTGAAGAAAGAAGCAATGCCAAGGATGAATACAACTACAGAGATGGCATAAGCTATCTTCCTGTATTCGATGAATTTGAAGTTTGCTTTTCTGAATATTTTTCTAGATACGGCTGTGAAATATTCGAAATGCCTGTTCTTGTTAGTGTACCATTCAGTGATCAATCTTGAAACAAGGATACCGCAGAACAAAGACAACAGGATACCGATGATCTGTGTTGTAGCGAAACCAAGTACAGGACCTAAACCGAAATAGAATAAGATGATCGCAGTTAATAAAGTAGTGATGTGACCATCCAGTACGGGAGCTAAAGAACGATGATAACCATCATTCACCGCCGAGCTGTAGCCCTTGCCTTTTGTAAGTTCTTCTTTGATCCTCTCAAAGATGATTACGTTGGTATCTACTGCCATACCGATGGTAAGCACCAAACCTGCAATACCAGGAGCAGTTAACGTAGCACCTAATGCAGCAAGAATACCTATAGTGAAAAGTAAGTTTAGTATCAAAGCAATATTAGCAACCCATCCACTGGTGTTATAATACACAAGCATGAGGATGAAGATCACAAGGAATGAAATGAAGAATGATAAAGAACCGCCCTTAATGGCTTCTTGTCCTAACGTTGGTCCAACCACTTGCTCCTGTACAATTTTAGCAGGAGCAGGAAGTTTACCACTCTTTAAGATGTCAGCTAAGTCTTGTGCTTCTGTAACGCTGAAACTTCCGCTGATCTCAGAAGAACCGTTAGGGATCTCTCCATTTACGTTTGGAGCACTGTATACAAAGTTGTCAAGAACGATAGCAATGGGACGACCAACGTTTCTTGCCGTCATCTTAGCCCAGATCCTGGAACCGGTTTGGTCCATATTCATTTTGATGGCAACACGGCTTCTTTCATCATAATCCTGTCTTGCATCACTCACATGCTCACCTTCTAATTCTGCAGAACCATTATCTAAAGTTTTAATCGCATACAGCATTAGCACACCCTCAGATTCTTCAGGCTTGCCACCGGTTTCCGCTTTACCATACATGAATACCAGGTTCGCCGGGAATTTGCTTTTTACTACATCGAGATTGAAATAGTTATTAAGGATAGCTGTATCCCTTGCCATTACATAAGCAATAGCTGCAGGGAAAATTGTTTTTTGTGTTTTAGGATCCTGGTAAGCCTGGGTAGGTTGAATGTACCTGCTCATAGGGAATGAATCCACGGAAGATGCTTTTCCGGCAGTAAGGTTTTTATTCTTACTTGTATCATTGGTTTTAGCAACGCCGGTTGTATCGGTGCTGGTAGTGTCGATTGTTGCTTTTGCAGCAGTATCCGTTTTAATTCCCCTTAATTGGTTGAATAAAGCAGTTTCTGCGCTCTGCCATGACTGACCTATCTCGGAAGCATTGTATACCTCAAAGAACTGGAGATTCGCAGTTGATTGAAGATACCTTCTTACTCTTTCGGGGTCGTTAACTCCTGCTAGTTCGATGTTGATGGTACTTCTATTCTCATCTTTATTGATCGTAGGTGATGCTACACCAAAGCGGTCGATCCTCGTTTGAAGAATATGATATGTGTTATTAAAAGCAGAAGTTGATTCTGTTCTTAGATAGTTAAGTACATCGCTGTTACTGGCGTTCACTTTAACCCGCCCATTACTTTTTGCCGCAAAAAATGGAGCTAGTTGCCCGTTAGGAGCGATCTTCTCATATTCTTCGCCAAACAAGGTGATGAGATTTGCACTGCTGTTAGCTTTCGCCTGAACCGCCTGTTGTAGCGCCCTGTTGATGGATGCATCTTTGGTATTGTTTGCAAGTGCTTTAATGAGGCCTTCCAATCCAACTTCCATCGTAACACTGATACCACCCTGAAGGTCGAGACCTAACATCAATTCCTGGCTCTTCGCATAACGATAAGTACCTAAACCGAAAACGATCTTTTTGTTCTTGGTACTATCCAGCATACGCTGTGTACGGTTCTGAGTGATCTCTTCGAGTGAGTCCTTATACAATTGCTGCAATTCGGGATTGCCCGCATATTTTTGTTCAGGAGTGGGATAGTTTCTTTTTACCCAGGCTTCAGCCTTATCTCTCATGCTGTTCTCGTGGTTGCGAACAAAGAAGGTGAAGGATAACTGGTAAAGACAGATGAGGATCAAGGCAATCGTAAAAAATCGCACTAAGCCTTTCAGTTGCATATTCTCGGGGTTTACAAATTTTAGGCGGCAAAGATAGGGGGAATGAGCATAAAATGGTCAAGGGAAAATGACCATGGCTTTAATGTTTTTATCCTTCAGTTTCAACTATTTATTGAACATCCACTAAAGTAATATCAAAGAAAAGCGGTGTGTTGGCAGAAATGCCGGGAACTCCTGTACAACCATAAGCCATGGATGAGGGTATGATCAATTTTATACGTCCGCCTTTTTGTATCAAAGGTAATCCTACTTTCCATCCTTCTATCAATCCACCGAGTTGACCGATATTAACCGGGTTGGTAGTTTGCTCGAAGACGGTACCATTTAAAAAACTTCCTGCGTAGGTAACAATTATTGTTGAATTCAGATTTGGCGAAACTCCACTTCCTGGATTCGTGATCTGATAAAACATTCCTGAACTATGTTTAGTTGCTGAGATGCTATTATTACTTGCGAAACCTTGCAAAGCAGTTTCTTCAGATGCAGGCGAAACAGGAGCGCAGTTATTAGTTTTTTTACATCCTATTGCTGTTATACCAACTGTGATCGCTATTAAATAAATCCATTTCATTATGTATCATTTTGAGATTAGAGTATCATTATTATTGGTTTGCTGCATTCGCTTCTGACCTTTGCTTTTTCTGCAACAATTCTTTGTACTGCTGTTCGTTCATATCCCACTTATGCTTTTTAGAAAAGATCGCAATAAAGCAAATGATAGCTGCTATTGCAATCAGAAAAAGGAGCGGGCTCGATTGACTGTAGGCTACCATTTGGGCTCTTTCATACCAACCACTGACAAAGAAGGCTATGATGGCAATAGCGAATGAAAACCCAATTGGTAATCCAACCATTAACTGTCGAAAGGTCTTTTTCTCTTTTTCCCTGTTGTGTTTCCAGTATTCAAGAAATCGCAATTCATCATCACTCATCATGCTGCAAATGTAAGTTGGTACAATGGCATTTTAGATGAGGACTCATTAAACGAATTTTATTTGTTTAACTTGCAGCAAAACAGCAATCGGGTGAAAAAATTTGATGCGATCATCGCCAATTATCTCTATCGGCACAAAAGCATGGAACTGGAACAGATTGGCAGTTTTACATTAGACAGCAGTTTTGTTTTGCCACCTGAAGCTGAGAAATCAGCTTTCTTTCCTTTAGAAGGAATAAAGTTTACATACAACAGGCAGGCACAGAATTCTCCCGAGCTGATGGATTATATAGTGGAACAAACCGGTAAGATCCGTTCACTGATCAGCGCTGATTTTGATTCATACCTAACCGAGATACGTTCTTTCGTGAACCTGGGTAAGCCATGGGTAATTGCCGGCATTGGTACTTTACAGAAAATAAAAGATGGAAGTTATGAGTTAGTACCCGGTCAGCTCAGTTCAGAACGTATCAATACACAATACTATGTGCCGGAAGAAGAGAATAATGAAGATGAAAAGGTGAGAAAAAGAAAATGGTTTGTAACATTTCTTCTTGCTATTGCTGGATTGATTGTGTTGGGTGGATTGGGTTTTGGAATCTATACTTTATTTATAAAAACTTCCACACCTAGTGCTGAAGTAAGCACTATCGAGCCTGATACGTCTGTGAGTGTATTCGACTCAGCGAATGCTACGAGGCCTGATACTGCTACTATTAGGCAAGACAGTTTGCCAGCAACAGATACGGTGCGATACCGTGCTATTTTTACTGTTACAAAATGGAGGCAAAAAGCCAGTACTACACTGAACTATTGGAACCGAACAGGTGTTCCGGCTTTTATGGATAGTCTCATTATGGCTGATACTTTGCGTTACCGTGTTTTTATTTATAAGAGAGCATTACCTGCCGATACCAATAAAGTAAAAGAATCTTTAGCCAAAGTATTTGGAACAAGAATCATACTGGAGCCGAAACAATAATTGCTTAATGTATAAGTCTCGTTACCATCCCTTACTTATCGTGTTCTGGAGCATTCTAATCGCAGACTGTATACTGATTTACTTTTCGGCAACTGACAGCTCATTCATTTCTTATCGGTATTTCACTAAAGGACTACTTGTGCCGGTATTGATTGTAACTGCCTTAACAAATCTCTCTAAAAGAATATCTTCTGAAAGAGCACTGATCGTTACTGCTTTGCTACTTGCATGGGCAGGGGATATCTTATTGCTTTTGCCAGGCGAAACATATTTCATTCCGGGGCTGGTCAGCTTCCTGTTGATGCATGTATTATACTGCATCGTCTTCTGGAAAATTGAGAGACCGTCTGTTATTTCCGTTAGCAGGTTACTTCCTGTAATTATTGGAATGATCGCCTTTGATGCCATTGTGATGATGCCGCTTATGCCCAAACTTGCAGCGTTGAAAATCCCGGTAGTAGCTTATATGGTAGTCATCTCTTTAATGGCACTGCTGGCTGTAAACACTTGCAGAAGTATCAAGACCAGGAATATCGCTTTTCAATATTTCATTCCGGGCGCAATACTATTTATCTGTTCTGATGCAATGCTGGCATACGGTAAATTCTACTTTAAAAATGACAGCCTGGGAGTACCTGTAATGCTAACATATGGTATCGCACAATTACTACTGGTATACGGATTCAGTCACTTTTTTAAACAAGATAATAATGGAAACATTAGGGATCGGATCGAAGATAGAGCACCCGCATTTCGGCAGAGGCGTAGTAGTAGATATAGCCAGTGAATTTTATATTATCTGGTTTAAATCTCAGAATGCAGCAAAAAGTATTGGGAAAGATTATGAATTAAAGGTGATAGAAAAAGCAGAGGCGGGATCTTCATCACCATCGTCTATTAGTTTGGCTGATATAGAAAGAGCCGTAGAAAATATTCTTGACCAACGCTTACATGATGTACAGATAGTACCAATAGCAGGTAAATGGAACAATGGTACTATGATACTGAAACCGTCAGATACTTCCCTTCAGCCTAAAGAGATACCTATTGAAACTTTTTTCCACAAGATTGTAATGGTGAGAGACAGGTTACGTTTGATTGAACAGAAGATCAACAGTCATAAAGGTTTACCAGATGCAGATAAGATCGATCTGCAACAATATGTTACCATGATCTATGGATCACTTACCACTTTCAACGTGTTGTTTAAAGAAACGATTCACCAGTTTAAAGGAAGTGGAGGTAAAGACTGATGAAAGACAATTTTTCTGCGCAATCAAAAGCGTATGCTGCTTTCAGACCTAAGTTCCCCGCTGAATTATTTCAATTCATTAATTCGCACGTAAAGGAATTTGATCTTGCCTGGGATGCAGGAACAGGTAACGGGCAAGCTGCTGTGCAACTGGCACCGCATTTTAAAAAAGTATATGCTACTGATATCAGCCAGAATCAAATTGACAATGCTGAAAAAGCAAGCAATATCACTTATGTAGTGGAAGGTGCTGAAGCTTCTTCACTCGCCACTTCTTCTGTTGACCTGGTCACCGTTTCTCAGGCGATACATTGGTTTGATTTTGATAAGTTCTATGATGAGGCAAGAAGGGTTGCTAAACCAGGAGCAATACTTGCCGCATTTGCATATTCTATGTTCCAGGCAGAAGATGTCGAAGTGAATGAATTGATCAAAAATTTTTACGCAGCATCATCTCCTTACTGGGACACTGAGAGGAAATATATTGATGAAGGATATCAAACGATCCCATTTCCATTTGATGAAATAGAAACACCTTCATTCCAGATAAAATATAGATGGACTATTGAACAGGTGCTCGGCTATATAGAAACATGGAGCGCTAATCAACATCATATTAAAAAGTTTGGAACAAGCCTGGTATCGAAAGGATTTACAGACGAACTGCGACGATTGTCTTCAGATCAACCAATAGACCTTTGCTTTCCTGTGCATATGCGAATGGGAAGATTGTAATATTATTTTACCTTCTGCTTTATCTCCTGCAGTTTTAATAAGGCTTCTACAGGTGTAAGACGATTGATATCAATATTATTGAGCACTTCCCTGATATCTTCAAACGTTTGCGAATGCACATCGAAAATATTGAGTTGCATTTTCCCTGTAGTTAATTGTTTTAGTTGCTCAGTGCCATTACTTGCTTTGGGGATACTTCCTTTGTTTCCAGCTTCACTATCTACATGCTTTTCTTCTAACTGGCTGAGTATCTCATTAGCACGCTGAATCAGATCAGGCGGCATGCCCGCCATTTTTGCCACATGAATTCCGAAACTATGTGTACTTCCACCGGGTGCAAGCTTTCGAAGGAAGATGATCTTATTACCCACTTCTTTATTAGTAACATGATAATTCTTGACTCGAGCCAATTTGTTTTCCAGTTCATTTAACTCGTGGTAATGAGTTGCAAACAAAGTCTTAGGTGCAGCAGGAGACGAGTGCAGGTACTCAACAATACTCCAGGCTATTGAAATTCCATCATACGTGGAAGTTCCTCTGCCGATCTCGTCCAATAAGATCAGGCTTCTTTGCGAAATATTATTAATAATGCTGGCCGTTTCATTCATCTCGACCATGAACGTACTTTCACCACCGCTTAAATTATCACTGGCGCCAACTCTTGTAAATATCTTATCCGTTAATGGTACTCTTGCAACATCTGCCGAAACAAAGCTACCCATATGTGCCATGAGCGTTACCAAAGCCGTTTGCCTTAGGATCGCACTTTTACCACTCATGTTAGGTCCTGTAAGAATGATGACCTGTTGTTCTGAAGGATCAAGCTGAATATCATTCGAGATATAAGGTTCTCCTGCAGGTAAATTCCTCTCGATAACCGGGTGGCGGCTTTCTTTTAGCTCAAGTTCAAAACCTTCGTGCAGTTCAGGTTTTTTGTAGTTGTACTGCAGCGCATTGTTTGCAAAACAGAGTAAACAATCCAATACCGCTAATACGTTTCCATTCACCTGTATTGGTGCTATATAATCCTGCAATTCTATCAACAGCTTATCGTACAACTCCAACTCTAATGCGAGTATCTTTTCTTCAGCTCCCGTGATCTGTTCTTCGTATGCTTTTAATTCAGGAGTGATATATCTTTCTGCGTTGGCAAGCGTTTGTTTCCTGATCCAATCAGGCGGAACTTTATTCTTGTGCGAGTTCGTTACTTCAAGGTAATATCCAAATACATTATTGAACCCGATCTTTAAACTGCTGATACCTGTTCGTTCAGATTCTTTTTGCTGGATAGTAACGAGGTACTCTTTCCCGCCACTTGATATCTTCCTGAGATTATCAAGTTCATTTAAGATGCCTTCTTTAATTACACCGCCTTTGTTCGCAGCAACGGGTGGCGTTTCAGCGATCTCCTTATAGATTTTGTCGGAAATATACTGGCAAGGGTTCAATGCATCACCCAATCTTTTTAAATAATCATTGGTTGATGATGCGCACCATTGTTTAATTGCATCCGTTTGTTGTAAACCTTTAGCCAGGTGCATCACTTCTCTTGGGTTGATCTTCTTCATCGGTATCTTACTCACCAATCGCTCCACATCGCCACAGGTTTTTATATGCTGTGCAAGTTTTGATCGCAGCTCAACCTCTTTTATCAGGTATTCTACTGCATCCAACCGTTCATTGATCTTCTTTACATCTTTCAACGGCATCACTACCCATCTGCGCAACATTCTTGCCCCCATTGGACTTACCGTATTATCCAGCACCTTCAGTAAGCAATTCCCTTCACCACTTCCACTATGCAACAATTCAAGATTTCTAATAGTGAACTTATCCATCCACAGGTAATCATCTTTCTCAATCCTTTGAACAGATGTAATATGCTGTAAGTTGGGGTGCTCGGTCTCTTTTAAATAATGTAATACACTTCCTGCTGCAATAATGCCGCAGTGCATATTCTCAATCCCGAAACCTTTAAGGGAATGTGTTTGGAAATGTTTGAGCAGGTTTTCAGTTGCAAAAGCTTCATCAAATATCCAGCTCTCTAATGTGTACGTATAGAACTTAACGCCAAACCATTCTTTGAATTGCTTTTGAAATGTTCTTTGATAGATCACTTCGGCAGGCTTCAGTGTTTGCAGTAATTTATCAATGTATTCAACACTTCCTTCTGCAATAAAAAATTCTCCAGTTGAAATGTCAAGCAATGCGATACCTAAGCAGTCATCTGTAAAATGTACGCCAGCCAAAAAATTGTTACTGTTATGTTCCAGTAGTTTATCATTCGTTGCAATACCTGGTGTTACCAATTCTGTTACACCCCGCTTTACAATTCCTTTTACGGTTTTCGGATCTTCCAACTGATCGCAGATCGCTACACGGTAACCTGCTTTTACTAGCTTATGCAAATACGTATCTAATGCATGATGCGGAAATCCTGCTAACTCAGAACTTGCAGCAGAACCGTTGTTCCTTTTGGTGAGCGTAATGCCCAGAACCTGTGATGCGATGATGGCATCTTCACCGAATGTTTCGTAGAAGTCTCCCACACGAAATAACAAAACAGCATCAGGGTATTTTTGCTTGATCGCCCTGTGCTGCTGCATTAATGGAGTTTCGGCAGAAGTTTTAGCCATGGCGGCAAATATAACCAGGGCTGAATGGCTTTAAAATGAACTGAAGTACTTGGGGAAAATTGGTGAAGATCGTTCTGCTACTGCACCCCCGATCCGTGTCAACCACATAAAATTTCCTTTCAATCCTGTATCAAAACCGAACATCAAGTATCCGCTAACGAACACTTTCGTAAGATTTAATTTTCCATTACACTGATAATGAAGCGGCTGATTCATGGCATTCTTATTAGTGTCTATAACATAAACTAACCAACTCGCTATGAAACCTTACGCTAAGACGCTTGTGTTTTTATTTATTACGATCTTTTCATCTATAACTCTGTTTGCACAGATCAGTGGTAAACTGACAGATGAAAAAGGTGAAGCTCTTCGCTTTGCCAATGTTGCATTGATCAACAACTCAAATAATAAATTAGTTGCATCTGCTATAACTGATTCTACGGGGAAGTTCTCGTTAAAGTCGCCGGAACAGGGAACTTACTTTTTAAAATTCACTGCTATTGGTTTTGCAGAATTTAAAACTGAGGTATTTGAATCTTCTTCTAATTTCTCAAAGCAGTTTGGTTCGATCTCATTGAAAGCTGAAGCAAAGAAATTGGATAATGTAACGGTAACGAGTTTGCGCCCTACCATTACACAGGAGCCTGATAAATTAGTTGTTACAATAGAGAACACAGCGATGGCGCAGGGAAATACTGCATTTGCAGTGTTGGCAAAATCTCCCGGAGTATTTATTGATGCAGAAGGCAATATTCAGCTTAATGGCCGTAGTGGTGTAACTGTTATGTTGAATGGTAAGCTAACTTACCTGTCTGCAAGAGACCTGAGAGCACTGTTAGAGGGAATGCCTGCAGAGAATATCAAGAATATAGAGATCATCACCAATCCCTCCGCTAAATATGATGCAGAAGGCACATCGGGTATTTTAAATATCAACCTGAAGAAGAATACGCAAAGAGGAATGAACGGAAGTGTTTACGCCACCGGTAATTATAATTTCTATAAGCAATTTGGTTATAGCTATGGTGGTAATGTGAATTTCAAAGGTGGTAGCTGGAGTTCTTTCCTAAACCTGGATGGTGCAAGAAGAGTAGGCGGAAGAAATGCAACGTTCACAAGAATTTTCTATGGTCCTTCATCTACGATACACTTCGACCAGACTGCAATAGGTAATTATAAAAACGATCAGCCACTTTCTGTAAGATTTGGAACTGATTATGACATCAATTCTAAACACAGCATTGGTGTGATGGCTTATTACAATGACAGCAAAGGCGAAGATGATTTCCTTACTGACACTTACATTGGTAACGCACCAAAAAGTTACCAGCAGTTCATTGATGCAGATAATCTTAATAGCGGAAGATTTAAAAATTTCACCTCTAACCTTCACTATGTAGGTAAGCTGGATACTTTGGGTATGCAGTTGTCTGCTGATATCGATTATGTAAACATTCGCAACACCAGGGAAAGTAATTTGTTTAATTACTTCACCGATCTGAACACCAATGCTAAGACCACAGATGTCCTTTACACTTATGTTCCTGCAGGATATGATATATGGTCTGGTAAGATCGATTTCGTTAAGCCGCTCAACAAATCGCACAAACTGGAAATGGGTGCTAAATTCAGCGATGTAGTTTCCGACAATGATTCTCGTTTCTATTTTAATAATGGGTCACTTGTTCCGGATATGAACCGCACCAATTATTTCAATTACAGGGAAAATATTTATGCCGGTTATTTGAATTGGAATGGTAAGCTGAGCAAGAAGTTATCAGCGCAGGCGGGTCTTCGTGCAGAGCAAACAGAAGGCGTAGGCACTTCTTATACTACAGGGCAAGTGAATAAAAGAGATTACCTTGATCTGTTCCCAAGTGTATTCCTGCAACATAAAGTGAGTGAGAATTACGGTGTGAATTATAGCTATAGCAGGAGGATCACACGCCCGAACTATGGTAATCTGAACCCGTTCAGAGCTTACCGCGACCCTTACACCTGGTATGAAGGCAACACAGGATTGAAGCCACAGTACTCACACATTGTAAGTGTAGCGCAATCGATCAAAAAGATATATATCCTTACTACTACTTACCAGTTAAATAAAGATGTAATGGCTGAAATTCCTATTCTCGATGTAAATACCGGAACAACAGTATACACAACGGGTAATGTGGATGATGCCTATAGTGTGAGCATGTCTTTATTAGCTCCTGTTCGTATCATGAAAAAATGGGAGAGCCAGAATACAGTATTGCTCAATTACAGCGAATTCAACATGAGCAGTAATCTTGGTAAGGTAGAGAATAAGCAGTTGTTCTTTATGGTGCAAAGTAACCAGACCATCCTGTTACCTAAAGACTTCAGGGTAGAATTGAATTTGCTCTATCGTGGCCCTGCAGCTTCCGGTCTGTATCACATGGCTGCAATGAATAGAGTAGATATGGCCGTTAGAAAAAGTTTCCTGAAGAAGAAGTTTGATGTAACGGTGAATGTGAACGATATTTTCAAAGGCTTCCGTTATTACTGGACAACTAATATCAATGGTAATAAGAATGATTTCGATCAATACTTCCGTTGGAGAAGCGTAGGACTTTCTTTGCGATATAACTTCAGCAAAGGTCAAAAAGTAAATATCAAACAGAGAACTGCGATAGAAGAAGCGGGAAGAATTTAAATTACTGATTCCAATAAAGATCCCGGTGTTTGCCGGGATCTTTTACTTTCTGAGAGTTTAAGCTATTTTAAAACTGGAAGTAGATAAACGAGCTACTGCTTTCCTGGCTCAGCATTATCAATGTCAGCATCCCTGCCCAGATCGTTCCTACCAACCACCACGGCATCTTAGCTGCCACTTCTGTTACTCTGCTGTTTCGCATTATCCAGTGAAGTGCAAATGTGAACGTGATGATAATAGAAACTTTCCAGATACTGAGGCCCGATAGTATCTGAGCCCCTCCATCTACATTTGTGAACATGGAAGTAAGTAATCTCCATGCTGTACTGAAATCCTGCGCTCTGAAAAATACCCAGGTAACGTTTATAAAAAAGAAGGTTAGTAAGGCCACTAAAAAACGGTTGAATGTTTTGCTTCGCATAAAAGCCGGGGCGAATGAGGCAACGGTTACAGGAACAGGAGCTGGCTCTTCCATTAGCTCCTCCGAGATCCCGGGTTTTTGTGCGGGCCTGGCTGTAATGAGTTTCTCAATGCATAGATACATTCCATGTAGTGCGCCCCAAACAACGAATGTCCATGATGCTCCATGCCATAACCCACCCAGAAGCATCGTCAGCATCAGGTTGATGTACGTCCTGATCTCGCCCCTCCTGTTCCCACCCAAAGGAATGTACAGGTAATCTCTCAGCCATGCAGATAATGTAATATGCCATCGTTTCCAGAAATCTGAGAAGCCGATAGCAGCGTAAGGATACCTGAAATTTTCCGGCAATACAAAGCCTAAACAGGATGCTACGCCAATGGCACAAGTAGAGTATCCTGCAAAATCAAAAAATATCTGCCCGCTGAAGGCTAATACACCCATCCACGCATCGAGTGTATTAAGGGGTTGTGGATTACTGAAAACAAAGTCTGCCGTAGAAGATAACATACCGTCTGCCAATACTACTTTCATAAACAAGCCAAGCGTTACTAATAACAATCCCTGCGAAACTTGTGTGCGATTACCTGTTCTCGGTGTTTCAAACTGTGGTACAAGTTGAGGTGGACGAACAATTGGGCCTGCAACCAGGTGCGGGAAAAATGTAACGAATAAAGAAAAATCCAACAGTGATCTTACCGGTTCACTTTTCCGTTTATACATGTCTATCGTATAACAAAGCGTGGTGAATGTATAGAACGATATGCCTGCTGGTAGAATGATGTTTGGTTTTGCAGGGTGAAATTCTAATCCTGCCATATTACATAATGCAACAAAATTTTCAAGTAAAAACCCACCGTACTTAAAGAAACATAACATTCCAAGGTTGCCTATAAGGCTAAGCACTAATAGAAATTTCCGTTTGGTTAAGTTTTCCTGGCGATATAAGGCTCTTCCTACAAAAAAATCTACCACGGTAGATAGCCATAGTAATAGAATAAAAGGAGGGTTCCATGCCGCATAGAACAAATAGCTGGCTATAAGAAGATTTATTTTTTTAGTCTTCCATGTAAATGGTGCAAGATTGTGCAGCACCAGCATGATGATAAAGAAAACAATAAATGTATATGAGTTGAATAGCATATCAGTAAGGTTTGATGATCAAAGAGTGGATTGTTTAGCGAGTTTCCATCCATTCTGTTGCAGCGAGTGTATAAGCGATTTTGTATATGTCACTGCATCATAGGGTGAGAGGTGTGAGAATTCAGGACACTGCATGTTCGCGGTTGCCGGGTCGTCTTTGAAATGAATTCCTTTACATTGAGTAACTG
>JAEZDC010000122.1 GCA_023429825.1 Bacteroidota bacterium
GCATATCCCGATAATGTAGTCGAAGCTTTCATTGTTCGTAGCTGGGAGACCGGGATAGATATCTTCCGCATTTTCGATTCGCTCAACTGGATGCCTAACATGGAAAAGAGCATCGAAGCGGTTCGTAATAAAACCAAAGGCATTGCCCAGGTGGCGATGTGTTATACAGGGGATATCCAGGACCCGTCAAGAACCAAATACACACTGGGTTACTACAAACAGTTCGCAAAGGACATAGAAAATGCAGGTGCCCACATTCTTGCCATTAAAGATATGAGTGGGTTACTTAAGCCCAATGCAGCCTATGAACTCATCAGTGAATTGAAGCAAACGGTGAAGATCCCGATCCATCTACATACACATGATACCTCATCATTGCAAACCGCTACCTATCTGAAAGCAATAGAAGCAGGCGTTGACGTGGTTGATTGTGCCATTGGTGCTTTATCGGGCCTTACCTCTCAACCCAACTTCAATGCGGTGGTTGAGATGATGAAATTCAATGAAAGAGATAACCCATACAATATCGAAGAACTGAATCGACACTCTACTTACTGGGAAGCCGTTCGTGAATACTATTATCCTTTTGAAAGTGGATTAAAAGCAAGCAGTGCAGAAGTGTTCTATCATGAGATCCCAGGCGGACAATATTCTAATCTCAAGCAACAAGCTGCAAGTCTTGGACTGGGTGAGAAAGTAGAAGACATCAAAAAGACTTATAAAGAAGTGAATGAATTGTTCGGAGATATTGTGAAGGTGACGCCAAGCTCTAAAGTAGTAGGGGATATGGCGCTCTTCATGGTGAGTAATGGATTGAATAATGAAGATGTTCGTACAAAAGGAGAAAGACTCGCTTTCCCCGATTCTGTTCAATCATTCTTCAAGGGAGAGATCGGCCAACCTGTAGGAGGATTTGACAAAGACCTACAGAAAGTTATTTTAAAAGATATAAAGCCTTTCACTGACAGACCTAATGAGCATCTTGCTCCAATCGATCTTGATAAAGAACTGGAGAAACTTCGTGAGAAGTTCGATGAACACATTTCGTATAATGACCTGCTTTCCTACCTGATGTATCCAAAAGTGTTTGAAGAGTTCTTTCATAAGAAACTGGAGTATGGTTCTATCCGGAAATTACCTACGCCCGCATTTTTCTATGGATTAAGGCAGAATGAGGAATTGATCGTAGAGATCGATAAAGGAAAATCGATTTTGATCCGATTACTTACCATTGGGGAACCGGATGAAGATGGCAAGCGTAAAGTATTCATGCGACTGAATGGGCAGACCCGTATTATCGAGATACAGGATAAAAAGATAGAGGTGCATAGTAAAGAACACCAGAAGATCGAGAAAGGAAACCCGAATCATGTAGGTGCCCCGTTACAGGGTAAGATATCTCAATATTTTGTAAAAGAAGGCGATAAGGTGAAGATCAACATGCCGTTATTCACATTGGAGGCTATGAAGATGGAAAGCACTATCACTGCCACAAAAGAAGGTATTGTTAAACAAATTTTGTTACCTGCGGCCACACTGGTAAAAAGTGAAGACCTGGTGGTAGTGATGGAATAGGTTTAACATACATTTCATCGCTTTAAACTTAGCTTTACGCAAAACACCCGGATATGCGTTTTGCCTTGGCGGTATTAATTCTATTCATTAGTATCAATTCATTTGCACAAGACCCTGAATTTCCTGATATCCGGAATAAAAGAGACATGTTCTCCCGGGTGCAGGAAAAAGACATTCGTGCTGATCTGGCCAGTTTTACGATGGGCGGGATAGATGAAAGCGCCGGCAAACTTCCGCTCAGGCATCTTCCGTTAACAGGCATCGGAAAAAACTATATTCAGTTTGAAGGAAATGGAATAAAAGTAAGGATCGCTTCAACGCGGTTCGATGCATCTAAGCACAAGCTCCAGTACTATACGAATCCTGATACGGAAAAAAAATACCTTACTAAGATCGATTTCAAACCATTCTTTGGTGATTACGGGAAGATACCTGTTACTCAAATTGACAGTGTGACCGTCCTGCTTGGTGCAGACACCATTGCTATTCCCAAAGAAGCCTATTTCGACCTGTATAATCCTATTTTCAGTTATAGTGAAGATGGTGCGCAAAAGCACATCAACAATGTATACCTATCTGCTGATGGAAGGAAAGTATATATCTATATGCTCAAAAGAGAGTTGGGCGGTAGCTATGAAGTGACGTGGGTGATACAGGATAAAAAATACCTGAAGAGAGTAGTTGACTTTGGTTTTCTGAAAGATTGATCACACCGTTATCAATACGTTTGGTTTAAGAGATATTCATTCCAGATATTTAATAAACGTCTTTTATGATCCGCTGCACTTTTGTTTCCTGCTTAGTGATACTGGCCAATATTTCTCTTGCCTGTACTACATTCTTACTCAAATCAAAAGACCAGTTAGTATTTGGGAGAAATTATGACTGGATCACCGGCGAAGGGGTTTTACACACAAACCAGAAAGGTTTATTGAAAACTTCTATGCAGGTTCCTGATGGTAAAACGGTCAGCTGGGCATCTAAGTATGGAAGCGTCACATTCAATCAATACGGAAAAGAGTTTCCTACAGGTGGAATGAATGAAAAAGGTTTGGTGGTAGAATTGATGTGGTTAGATGGAACGCAATATGCCACGAAAGACGATCGTGCTGCGGTAGGTGTTTTGCAGTGGATACAATATCAATTAGACAACTGTGCTTCTGTTGATGAAGTGATCGCCACGGATAAGGTCTTACGCATTTCAAAAGAAACCGGAACACCTTTACATTATCTCATCGCAGATGCATCCGGTAATGCCGCAACGATTGAATTTTTAGATGGTAAGATCAAAGTGCATAAAGGTGGTGATCTACCTTTCCCGGTATTGACGAATCATAAATACGATTATTCACTTAAACAATTGAAAAAAGGCGACATACCAACGGATAACTCTTTAGAAAGATTTGTGAAGACCTGTGGCATGGTTCGCCAGTTTGGAGATGCGCATAACAATACCGCTTCTCCCGTTGATTATTCATTCGACATGCTGGCCGAAGTTGCGCAGGGTAGTTTCACCAAATGGCGAATCGTATATGATATCACCAACAGGAAGATCTACTTTAAAACGCTCGGGCATTCTGATGTTAAGGAAATAGCTTTCTCCGGGCTGAATTTCAGTTGCCGGTCTGTGGCAAAGGCATTTAATATGAATACGGATGGTAAAGGTGATATCAGAGAACGACTGGTAGATTTTTCAGGAGATATCAATAAACAGAGTATCCAAAAAGCTTTTAAAGAAAGTGCAGAAAGGATCAGTGTATCAGAAGCTACTAAACAGAAACTCATAAATTATACAAGGCAGATAAGCTGCGGGATCAGATAAAGTAGAGCTTTAGTTTTTCAATAGTCACCATGTTCTTTTTCGTGGTAACATTAATGAATCCAGTAGCATAGCAATCATTTGGCTTGGCTTGGCTGTGTCTCTAATTTCCTTGGATAATGAAAAGAGAGGGTATCTTGTTTTGATTTGAGGCGGAAAAGGAGACCATTGTACACTTGCTGTATCGCAGATTAGTTTATTAGTAAGGGTATCTGCCTCAAAGGCAAGGTTAAAGGTTAATATCTGTGTGAAAGGATCCGGATTAGTAAGCTTAGCTTCCATATCTTTATTGAACTGGCCACTAAGAAAATATTCTCTACCTTTCTTTTTCCCATTCTCCTGAATCTCCCTTTCAATCTTCATTTGCCACTCTTTGAACGAGTTTTGGCTGTCTTCCTCGGAATGTATTTTATAGTTCCTGGCAGATAAAATGGTTGTAATATGCTCTTGTAATTCATCAGGGGCTACGACTGAATTGACTCTGACCAGGACGGGAAGTTTTTTTCGTAAAAGGACTTCTTCCTTCAACTGAGAGCGGGGACTTAATAGCAGTATCAATAACAGCAATAAACTCTTCATAACTGATCTGGTATATCAATATACTGCTAGTTTGTAGGATTTGCAAATGAAAAGAAGTGGAAATGAAAGCGAAGGATAAAATAAAAAAAGGCAGGCTACTCACATCGCACCGCTACAACCGCCTACTCTTGCTTGCTTCCGCACCTGGGAGGATTCAGCAGGAGCTGGTCGTGTAAGACCTGCCGGGTGCAAATGTAAGTGCTCACTTATAATTGTGTTGAAAAAAGTTGAAAAAATAACTGCCAATTATGATGAAGGTTGTTTTTCAATGCAATGACGAGCTGTTATCTTCGCTGTCATCTAAACAAAAAATAAACAGATGAAGTTTTTCATTGATACTGCGAATCTTGCCCAGATCAGGGAAGCCAATGATCTTGGAATATTAGATGGTGTTACCACCAACCCTTCTTTGATGGCAAAAGAAGGTATCACCGGAACGGAAGCGATCAACAACCATTATAAAACGATCTGCGAGATCGTTGATGGTGATGTGAGCGCTGAAGTATTGACCACTGAATTATCTACCATAATAGAAGAAGGAAAGAAACTTGCTGCGATCCATCCCAATATCGTGGTGAAAGTGCCGATGATCAAAGACGGTGTAAAAGCGATCAAATGGTTTACGGATAACGGTATCAAAACGAACTGCACATTGGTGTTTTCTGCCGGTCAGGCGATCCTGGCTGCCAAGGCGGGTGCTACGTATGTTTCTCCGTTCATCGGAAGGATAGATGACAGCGGATGGAATGGTGTGCAACTGATCGAGCAGATATCTAATATTTATGCGTTACAGGGATTCAAAACGGAAATACTGGCTGCTTCAATAAGAACTGCCAATCATATTGTACAATGTGCAGAGGCGGGTGCAGACGTATGTACCTGTCCTTTAGATTCTATTCTCGGGCTACTTAAACATCCGCTAACAGATATTGGGTTAGCCAAGTTCCTGGAAGACGCAAAGAAATTATAAACAAAGCCCTCAACAGAGGGCTTTTCAATTAGTTTTTCTTCTTAGGCTTTTTATTCCAGTCATCCAGCAATTCTTCTTCCGTCTTCAGTGCCTGCTCAAATTCTTTTTTCTTGATATAGATCTTCGTTGAAGTTTTGATAGAAGGGTTTTCTATCAGGTGAACAGTTACCGTTACAAAATCTTCTTTTGTGGCAGAATCAAGCATCAGCACATTTCCCTTCCATTTCCCAACCGATGAACTGAATTTCAACTGGCTGCTATCTAACGGGTAAATGCTTCCATCCTTAAACTTCCCTTCTACATTGATGTAATTGAAATGCAATGATCCTTTTTTCAGGCTGTCAGTATACAGGTTGAAGTAAATGGTATCGATCTTTTGTGCTTTGCCGGCGAAAGCGATCGATAAACAGAAAAGGATAAGAAAAAGGCTTTTTTTCACAGGATGTGTCGTGTTTTCGGGAGTAAAATTACACATCAGCAGTCGCAGCATTCTGTTAATATACAGGCGCAACAAGTTTTTTGATCTTTCTTTATAGCAACGGGTTGATTATGATCTTTAAGCGGGTTTATTGGCATACTTTTTTTCTTACATACCGAAAGAAAAGTTGTGAGAAAGGTGGTTCATAAATCAGTGCAGGACTTCATATTCATGATGGCAGAGCAGTCGGGTATATCTAAGGAACAAGCGGCTGTAACATTCAATTCCATCCTTAGCTATATGAGGCAGCACCCTAAGCATTCCCTGCAAAAAGCTATCGCGGCATTGTTTGGCGGCGCGAAGAAAGATGATAATATCACTTTGAACTAAGATCGTTTTTGATCATTCCTGCCACGATCTTGTCAATCGGCAGAGAAAACATTTCAGTAGTTAGATCATTCCATTCTATCCACCTGAAAACCTCAGCTTCCCCTTCGGGATCTGTTATTTGTGCAGGAAAGAAATCAAACGCTTTATTCTTCGTTGGCAGCTGGCTGGCATCTGCATGGACGTAATAGTAAATAGAGATGATCTGGTCGTTATTGTTGAAGGCAGAGATCTGAAAGAAGTCAGTTGTATAAATATGATCACCGATCTGTACATCCAACCCCGTTTCTTCCTTGAATTCTCTTTTTAAGCAATCTCTCGTTCCTTCCCCGAATTCCAATCCGCCGCCGGGAAACTTGGTAAAGAACTTTCCCCTGATGTATTCATCACTTACAAGCACTCTTCGTTGCTCGTCGATCAGTACACCATACACCCTAATATTGAAACGCATTACCTGAAAATTCTTTTACGTAAAAAGAACCAACCGATCATAACAGATATGAGGAAAGATAAAAATGCTACGATATAGAAGGCATATTCTGAATGTTCGAATCCACTGGGTACATTCATTCCGAATAAACTTGCGATCAATACCGGGAATGTCAGTACGATAGTGATCACGGCCAATCGCTTCAACACCTGGTTCTGGTTATTGGCAATGATACTTGCATAGGCATCCATGGTGCCATTCAACATGTTCGTGTAAATATTTGCCATCTCGAGGGCCTGCGATGTATCTACTACAAGGTCACTCAGGAACTCTCTTTCTTCTTCATTCAGCCCAAGAAAATTAGTTCGCTCCAGTTTCATCATCAGCATTTCGTTGCTGCGCAGTGCAGTAACAAAGTATACCAGGCTTTTCTGGATCCTGAGCAGGTTTAATAGTTCTTCGTTCCGGTTACTGTCGTACAGCTTTTGCTCGAAGATGTTTCGCTTATTGTTGATCTCCTTCAGATACTCCATGAAGTTTTGTACGATCTTTTCGAAGATCTTCAGCACCATCATATTCCTTTTATCAGGATGACGGCGTTCAAAACTGTTCAGGAACTTTTTGATAGCAGGATTATCAAAAGAGTTAACGGTAACGATCTGGTTATGCGTTAAGATGATGCAGATCGGTATGGTGATGTAATACGCATCGCTGTCGTTGAAGGAATTATTTTCGGTAGGGGTTTTTATGACGAGGAACTTTACATTATCCTCCAGCTCATACCTCGATCTTTCATCAATATCCAGTGAATCTCTGAGAAACTCTACGGGTATCTCCAGCTTTTCGCTTAACTCGGTGAACTCTTCTTCCCTGAATGGCGGCACAAGATTCACCCATGCTCCGTGTTCAGGCCTGTCGATCTCAACGGTCTGGCTGTTGATATTTTTGAAGTACTGGATCATGGTAAAGTGGAGCGAAAGTAAGGCAAATAATCAGGAAGGGACTTAATGTAGATTGGCGATAGTTAATTAAACATTCAACACTTAACATTCAACATTATACCTCTATCTCACCTGTAAAAACAAATTCGGCCGGTCCGCATAACCAGATATTATTAAAACTCTCTTCTCCGGTCTTATCAAATTCAACAGCGAGCTTACCACCTTTAGTTTCTATCTCCTTACGGTTAAATCCCCTTTCATTATGGGCAAATACTAAAGCAGCTGCTGTAACCCCTGTACCGCAACTATAGGTTTCATCTTCTACGCCTCGTTCGTATGTTCTTACACGGATGCAATCATCGTCGCACACATCCACAAAGTTTACATTGATGCCTTCTTTTTCAAACTGCCTGCTGTAACGGATGGCTCTTCCTTCTTTGTACACATCAGTATTCATGACATCACCTACCTGTTTAATGTAATGCGGAGAACCGGTATTTAATATTGCATCACCACTATCAAAACGAATTCCCTTAACATCCTGCATCTTCAGATTTACCCATCCATCTTCTATCTCTGCTTCATGCTCTCCATCCGATGCAATGAAGCGGTAACTATCTTTCCGGATGCCCTTATCATAGGCAAACTTCACCAGGCACCTGCCGCCATTCCCACACATGCTTCCTTCACGTCCATCGGAATTGAAGTATTTCATTTCAAAGTCATATGATGGATTTGTATTGAGTAGCATTAACCCATCGCCGCCTATACCAAATCTTCTATCACAAATATTTTTTACCTGCGCCGTAGTGAGTACAACATCTCCGCTGCGATTGTCTATGATCACAAAATCATTTCCTGTTCCCTGGTATTTATAGAATGTAAGTTTCATCAGATCAAAACAACTTCATTACGTTCATCTTTTTCTTTCCAGCGCACCTTTACTTTCTGCGATGCAAAAGTGTCGATCGATCTGCCGCAATAATCAGGCTGTATGGGTAGTTCTCTCGCAAATCTCCTGTCAATCAGAACGCATAGCTCCACTTTTGAAGGTCTTCCAAAATCCAGCAAAGCATCTAATGCAGCCCTGATGGTTCTGCCGGTGAACAATACGTCATCGATCAGCACTACATTTTTATTCTCGATGCTAAAAGGAATATCTGTTTTATTGGCAACATGCAATTCTTTACGGATATCATCCCTATAGAAAGTAATATCGAGTTTACCGTATTCGATATTGCCTTTGCAAAGAAGCCTTAGCTCTTCGACGATCTTATCGCTCAGAAAAATTCCCCTTGGCTGAAGACCGATCAAGGCAGTATCCTGCAGGTCAAGATGATTCTCGAATATCTGCCTCGCTAATCTTTTTACAGTGAGCCCAATTTGTTGTTCTGTGAGAATGGATTTCAAAGCGGGAAGTTTAAGAGATAAAATTAAACCAGTGCTTTCACTTGCTGAAAACTAATCTGCTTTTGGCTTCAGCTTCATTTTAGGAAGTAAAGACATGACCAATGTGATAAATGCAAAAGCCACCAACAGGTATATGCTGGTTTTCTTTTCGGGGCACTCACCCATGAAGCAATAGGACACTACTATATAGTTCCTGATGCTCCATGCAAAATTGAACACGGTAATAAAAGTATTCAGGCGTTTTGCCCATACCTTTGGAATAAGGAACAATACGATCGCAATACTGCTCATCATCACGTTCATGAGACCGGGCTTGCCGAAGCGTGTTCCTTCCGCCTCTAAACCTGTTACGAGAATGTCTTTACTGGCAATATAGCTCCAGGGGAAGAAGCAAAGTGTGATCACTACGATGGCGGCAACAATACCTATCAACTGGGAATATTTCATGCGGTAAAATTATAAGACCCCGAAGGAAATCTCCAGGGTCTTTATGAGGTCCCGAGCGGATTCGAACCGCTGTGGAAGCTTTTGCAGAGCTCTGCCTAGCCACTCGGCCACAGGACCATTAATTATTTTGGAGTGAAGCTTTCTTCACCCTGCCTATCCGCCTTTGGGCGGACAAGGACCATTAATCGGCTGCGAAAATAAGTGAAACGTCGTAATATGCAAATGAGTTTTGAATACATTGACTGTCAATCCACGAAAAGACCTTCTTCGCACCCGGGTGTATTCTGCCTCGCACCTGGGTTTACTCTCCGCCGGGTCTTGTTTTGCTATACGCCGGAATAAGGCCGGAATATCTCCCTTTTATCCCCGGAATATGGATAGAGCTGGTATGGAGCATCCCTGCTGCAGCTATGCTGCAACCATGCCTTAGGTACGGCTAAACCATGACCTTGGTATGAATTGCCTATAGCGTTAGTATGGAGCTTATGTGCCTGTGATAGGCAGTTTACTATTCTGTACCGAAAACATTGTAACTGGTAGGGAATCATCTTATAGCTCTGTGCAATTTCATATTTTCACAGCTATAAAATTTTGCTATGAACAGGATTGCAGAAAGCGAGTTGATCATTACCAACAGGGGATCGGTTTATCATATTGACCTCAGGCCGGAAGAATTAGCTGATACCGTGATCACGGTGGGTGATCCTGACAGGGTGAGAGAGGTGAGTAAACATTTTGATAAAATAGAGGTGCAGCAACAGCACAGGGAGTTCATCGCACATACCGGTTATGTAGGTAAGAAAAGACTGACGGTGATCTCCAGCGGTATCGGCCCCGATAATATCGATATTGTTTTGAATGAACTGGACGCGGTAGCCAATATTGATTTTGAAACAAGAACCATTAAACCTAACCTGAAATCGCTAACGATCATTCGAATGGGTACATGTGGTTCGCTGCAGGCAGATGTGCCCGTTGATAGTTTCGTTGCAGGTACACATGGTATTGGTTTCGATAATCTGTTACATTATTATCGCCTGGAGAATAACATCGAAGAGTTGGATATACTCCAAAATTTCGTTACACATACGCAGTTGAATTCTGCTGTATCACCTTATATCGCTTCGTGCAGTGCACATGTGATCAAACATTTTGTTGATGGGTTCCACCAGGGGATCACTGTAACTTGTCCTGGTTTTTATGGACCACAAGGAAGAATCCTTCGTTTGGGATTAGCCAATCCTTCTTTGATCGATCGCTTAACACATTTCCGTTTCGGTAATCACCGGATCGCCAATTTTGAAATGGAGACTAGTGCAATTTATGGATTGGGTAAACTGTTAGGTCACCAGTGCCTGAGTGTAAATGTGATCGTGGCCAACAGGGTAAGAAAAGAATTCAGTAAGGATGGAAAGGCTGCGGTGGAAGGGTTAATTAAGAAGGGGCTGGAGGTGATTGAGGGGATGTAGGGGGTGGGTTTAGCTATGAGCGGTCAGTTATCAGCTATCAGCTATCAGCGGTCAGCTGTCAGCGATCAGCTATCAGGTTTCATAATTGCTTAACAATAAGGGGTATTATTTCTGCTGCCCGTTGTGAAAAGCTGTTTATGAAATTATTTCTACCCTTCTGCTTGTTGCTTACCTCATGTTCTACTTACAAGTATGTAACTTTTGAGCACAACGCTGATCCGGATACAGACACTTCCGTTAAGGTACATTTTCGTTTCACGAATTATGACGAGATGGAGATCACCGTTTCTAATCAGTCACCAAAAGCAGTTTGGGTGGATTGGGAGCGTAGTGGTCTTGTACATGAGAAACAACATACATCCTATTATCATAATGCAGGAACGATATCTGCTACTACAACTTCTTCAACCCCGGGAAGAAGAAATGCTACTACCGCCGAGACAAAAGGTGAATTGGTCTCGGATAAGCCAAAGGAATTTTTGCCTGTACAAACGGAGTTGAAGAAAACGATCAAACTTGGGTTGCCTGCTTATAAAGAGATATTTCATTATCAACTGGAGCGGGAAAGAACAGGTAAGAACAACCAACAGCTCAGCTATAAAAGGAAGCAGTTCAGCGAAGCCAACTCACCTTTCCGTTTTTACAGCACGATGACGCTCTTCAACGACAAAGAAGAAAATAAAACGATCGCTGTTACTGATAGTTTCTATATATCGGAATTGGGTAAGGCGCCGCAGGGACCTGAGCAGGTGGAGAAAGTAAAAGGCATTAACCGATATCGTTCTTCGAATAAAGAACTCACGCAGGGTGGTTCGGCTTTATTGATCATTGGATTGCTGGGGGTGGGAGTGATGGTGGGAGGCATGAATTAATTTCCTTTACTTTTTTGGTGGCCAAAAAGTAATAAAAAAGGCCACAAACGGCGGAGAGAAGAATACCGCTGTTTGATCACGCCCTGATGTTGCTTTTGTGCTACTGTACATTTAGCAGTGGATATCTATTTAGCTGTTGAATGTTTTTGTGTTTAAAGTTTAAGGGCGTGTGCTGCGGGCTTTTTCGGAAAGGCTTTGATGGTAGCTGAAAATTACCTGTGGCGGACCGTGTATGGTTAAAATGGTTATAAGAATGGATAGGAGCGTACATTAGCAGCGCTGAATAAAGCAATGCACAGTTTCAAATCTACTATAGAGATCATTGGTATCAACCCGTTTGTTTTTGTACCGGGTAGGATTCTGAAAGCGCTTTTTGCAAAGGCAGGGAAAGACAAAGGGCATATTCCCATCAAAGGAAGCATTAATGGTAAACCGTATACGCAAACGTTGGTGAAGTACAGTGGTGATTGGCGGTTATATATCAACACTACTATGCTGGAAGATTCGCCGAAACGAATTGGCGAAGTCATTACCATCACGATTGACTATGATCCTGCAGAGCGAATCATTGCACCACATCCAAAACTCATCAAAGCATTCAAGTCTTCACCTGCCGCTAAGAAAGTATTTGATACGCTTTCCGCTTCACGACAGAAAGAAATTGTGCGCTATATCGCATCGCTTAAAACAGAGGAGGCGGTAGATAATAATGTGAAAAGGGCGATTGATTTCTTGCTGGGAAAGGAAAGGTTTGTGGGCCGAGATAAGCCTTAGTGCATAAGAGTTGCCAATCTTTCAAAGATTGGTAACTCTTCAATCATTTCTTCGCGATGCGGTATAATCTACCCGCATCGGTAACTGCATACAAAGCACCGTCTTTCCCCTGTGTAATATCGCGAAACCGCTGGCGTTCGTTCGCCAGCAACCTCTCTTCACCCGTTACTTTATTGTTCTCTATCCTCAGTCTTGCAATGTGATTACTGTTCAGTCCACAGATAAATATGTTGTTCTTCCATTCAGCCATGGCATCGCCACTGTAGAACGTCATGCCACTGGGTGACAACACTGGATCCCAGTAATACACCGGCTGCTCCATACCTTCTTTCTGCGTTGCGCCTCCGCTGATCTTTTCACCGCCGTACTCAATACCGTAAGTGATGGCCGCCCAGCCATAGTTTCTCCCGGGTTTTATTAAGTTCAATTCATCACCGCCACGCGGACCCATTTCACTCAGCCAGAGATCACCGGTTACAGGATGTATCGCCAGGCCCTGCGGGTTACGATGGCCATAGCTGTATATCTCGGGTCTTGCACCAGCTTCATTGAAAGTAGGATTACCCGGTGCAGGTTGTCCGCCAGTGGTAATGCGCATCACCTTACCCAAACCCGAACTCAGTTGCTGCGCCTGCGGACGGGTGGCAAGATCTGAACGTTCACCTGTGCTCACGAACAAATGACCATCGCCACCAAAAACAACCCTGCCACCATAATGCATGTTGTTACTGTATGCCGGTGTGGCACGATAGATCACCGTGGCATTCTCTATTCGCTTCTCATCGTTAGATAATCTTCCTTTCGCTACAGCAGTAAGGTTACCCCCACTCACATCTTCTGTAAACGCCCAATACACCATGCGGTTGTTATTGAAAGCAGGATCAAGTGTGAGCCCCAGCAATCCACCCTGCCCACCTGCATTCACTGTTGGAATACCGGTGATAGGAGCACCCAGTTGCCCGGCGGTGGTAGCAATACGCATCGTTCCGCTTTTTTGGGTTATCAGCAGCCTGCCGTCGGGGAGGGAAGTGATGCCCCATGGCCTGTCGAGGTTCTCAGTGAGTACAGTGGTTTCGTAAGGTGTGGTGGTAGTGATGCCGCCGATGCGGGTTTGCCCCTCGAAAGCCGGCTGGTAGTTGGTGTTGGGCTCTCTTTTTTCTACAGGAGGGTTACTACCTGTTGTATCTCGTGGATCTGTAGTGCTGCCATTACCATTCTGTGTGCTGTTACAAGCAAAGAATAGGGCAACAAGACCGATGAAGCAGTTTAAGTTTTTGAGCATGGTGAGAAGGTTTGGGAGAGAGGGTAGCAAGAATTGTTCCTTAGAAAGGTTTAGGTGGTGGAAGTAAGGGAATAAACAAACGAAGTAATAAAATAACGCAGGGTGCTGCTGCGCACAAAAGCTAAGAGGAGAGACCCTGCTACGACAAAGAAGTAAAAGTTTTATGGAATTAGAGGATATTGATTTCACTGGTCGGTTATGAAACCACAATGTCCTTTGGCTGGCGCACAAGGCTGGGAAAAGAGACATTGCGGAGAAGTAAGGTTTTATGACTATGTATTCGCAAATGTTTATTGTATCTTGATAATCTCAACTGATTACTATGAAGTTCCTGACCCTATTACTGTCATTTTGTTTACTCAGTATACCTTCATTGTCACAGGAAGAAGATGCAGATGCACTGTACAAAAAAATCGAGGCTCTAAAAGAAAAAGGCGATTACGAAAAAGCGATATCCTTAGCTGAGAGGCTACTGGAAGTAACTAAGCAGAAAGCAGGAGATGTCAGCATTCATTATTATTACGATGTTAAGTACCTGGCAGGGATATATGCACTGGCCGGCAGGATCGAAAAAGCGGAAGAACGATACCTGCAGGCTTTACAACTTATTATTAAGATCCAAGGTGAAAAAGGAGGCAATTACGAATCTCTTATAGAAGATATCGGGAATTTTTACCTAAAGACAAGGCAGTATGAGAAAGCTGAACCTTTTATATTGAAAGAATTAGAGAAATGGCAACGCATGGGAGAGGATCTTACCACTGCTATATTGGAAAAGCTGGCTGACCTATATATTCTTATGCAGGCATACCACAAAGCAGAAGCTTTTTTGTTAAAGTCCTATTCCATCCGGGAAAGACTGGCAAAAGGATTTCCTGATAATTCTTTGATACAAACTATGACAAAGCTGGCAGAATTCTATCAAAAAATGCAGGATTACAATAAAGCTGAAGCATTATTAATAAAAGCAGTAGGACTTTATAACAATAGGATCCTGCCCAATGAGTATGCTATAGCACTAAACAACCTTGCGATATTTTATTATCGTCAAGGAAAGTTTGATAAATCAGTCCCTATATTGGAACGGGCGATCAACATAAGACGAAACAGACAGGAAAGAAATATTCGCTTGGCTACGGCTATCAACAATCTTGCAACGAGTTACCTGAGACTACATCAGTACGATAAAGCTGAATCGTTATATACAGAGGCTTTAGACATGATAAAGATCCTGTACGGAGAAGGCAGTACGTTTTATGCTGAGCAATTACAGCAGAATGGCGTGTTTTACACTTCAACGGGTAATTATGCCAAGGCTGAATCGCTATTGCTTGCTGCTGAAAGGATCTTCAGGACAACAACAGGAGAAAAGAGTATAGCTAATGCTCATCTGCTGGGTAACTTAGGATGGCTGTATCAGAACCTGGTGCAATTCTCCAAAGCTGATAAATTGTATATCTCGGCACTTAAGATATTGCGTGAAGCCACAGCAGATGATACAGAGGAGTATCAAAATATCGAAATCAATCATGGTTTGATGTTCGTAATGGCAGGTGATTTTGCAAGGGCAATGGATATATTCTACAAGGGCCTGGCCACTGCAGAAAAGGTGAATGGTAAGCAACATCCCAACTATGCCGGAGCATTAACAAGGATCGGCTTTTATAATGTAAAGCTCGGCTTTCAAAAAGAGGCTTTAAAATATTTGCTGCAGGCTTCATCTGTACTAAACAGCAGGTATGGTCACGATCATCCCGCGTTGATAGAAAACAAAGCATTATTGGCTGATGCCTACATGATGGATGAAAATTATGTTGCAGCTGATTCTTTACTGCAGGCTGTATTTGCTTATTACAGCCAATTGAATGATAAAGAACGGGCTGAAATCGCTATGTACAAACTAGGAATCTTAAATCATTGTATTGGCAAAACTGCCAAAGCAGAAGAACTCCTTATCTCTTTTTTAGAAGGTAGATGGCAACGCATCAGCGGAGCATTTGATATTCTTTCTGAAAAAGAAAAGAACATTCTGCTTGGCCATCAAACTGCTTATCTTGAAGAATTAAGCAGTATGCAATATCGCCGGCCTTTGGGTGATAAATTCAAAACTGCTTTGCTCAATTTTCTTTTGTCCTATAAGTCCCTTTCCTTGACAAGCAGTGCAGAGGTTATGCGAAACATCAGGAGTAGTAAAGACAGTGTAACTATACAGGTATATAACCAGTGGAAGGGTCACAAAGCTTCGCTTCAAAGTAAAGTGATCACTGACAGAAATACACAAGACAGCCTTGAACACTTAGTGGAGCAACTGGAAAAAGAACTTGTACGGAGATCAGCAGCTTTTAATGCAGCCAAGCGTTCATTACAGGTGACCATGAAAACAGTTCAGGAAAAGCTAGAACCGGGTGAAGTGGCAGTTGAATTTTACCGGTTTCGTTTAAATACATCTTCCATCTCACCGGATAGTATGATGTATGTGGCCTATATCATCAATAAAGTAAATACTACACCCACCGTAGTGCACCTGTTCGAAGAGAAACAACTACAGCAACTGTTTAATGAAGCGGGTAAAGATGTTTCTACCCGGATAACGAATCTATACCGTGCTGGTGTAAAAGCTCCTAAAACTGCGGCGCCAAGGGCAGATAGTTTATATAAGCTGGTGTGGGAGCCCTTAGAACCATACGTTAAAGATGCCGTTACCATCTCTTATTCTCCTGCAGGTAAGTTGTATAATATATCCTTCAGCGCAATGGCAGCGGGAGAAAATAAAATACTACTGGACCGATATCATTTAAAACAATATACGGGGATAAGACAGTTAGCATTGAGAGAAACAGCACCCCTAAAAAAGCCAGCTAATATTATGTTGTTTGGTGATGCCAGTTTTAGTATAGACAGCAGCGAATTAGCGAAGAAAGTTCCCGGTAATACAACCACTATATCTGTGTATAGCGCTGGTGGTGATGCCTGGCAGCAACTTCCCGGCACTGCGGCTGAAGTCAAAAAGATACAAGAGCTTTTTACTTTGAATAAGATCAAAAGCAATGTATATACTCAGCGGAGTGTTTCTGAAGAATTATTAAAGCAACTCAACGCTAAAGCACCTACTATCCTGCACATAGCGACTCATGGTTTCTTTCTGCCGGAACCTAAAAGCAAGGTGAATAGGGTGATCGATCCTACTTACGAACCTGCGGCTTCAGAAAACCCATTAATGCGAAGTGGGATCATACTTGCCGGGGCTAACTTTTTCTGGAAGGGAGGAGTCATCCAAGGTATTGAAGATGGTATCTTCACTGCTTATGAAATAAGCCAGCTTGATCTCGCTAATACTAACCTGGTGGTTTTAAGTGCATGTGAAACTGCACTGGGTGATATAAAAGGAAGTGAAGGAGTATTCGGCCTGCAAAGAGGCTTTAAGCTTGCAGGAGTAAAGAGGATGATCGTGAGCTTATGGCAGGTACCGGATAAAGAGACAGCAGAGCTAATGATCACTTTTTATTCAGAATGGCTTAAAGGAAAAACAATAGAAAGGGCATTCGAATATGCCCAAAAACAAATGCGAAGCAAGTATTCCCCTTTCTATTGGGCTGCTTTTACACTGGTAGATTAAATCTATGAGAGCTTTATTCTTGCGTCATAGTTCAGGTTCAGGCTATATCAATTCCTGCTCAAAAGTGTAAGGGAGGGCGACTCTGATCTTCAAGAAAGCAGACTTCGCAAGATCCTACCTTCTAGTATTAAAACTTTCACCATCCTTTACCACCCGCTGACTGTCAATAAGTTTAGCTTTGCTCCTCAACTTTATTTCCACGGGTTATACACAGGTGCATAACGTGTGATTTTGATTACTGTGCAATTGGATTATGTTCGCTCTGTTATAGGGAATGGAAGTATTGGTACATCTTTAAAAGACACTTGTTCTTTTATGCGTTTAAAGTCATTAGAAATTAAAGGGTTCAAGAGTTTTGCTGACAAAACAGTAGTAAGCTTTGATGAAGGGATCACCGGGATCATCGGACCCAACGGATGCGGTAAGAGTAATATCATCGATTCAATTCGCTGGGTGATCGGGGAACAAAAGATCTCCGCTCTGCGTTCAGAGAACCTCGAAGCGCTTGTTTTCAACGGTAGCAAAACACGTAGTGCAAGTGGTCTTGCCGAAGTGAGCCTCACATTCGAAAATACCCGCAACTTATTACCTACAGAATTCAGCACAGTTACAGTAACACGTCGCTTTTATAAGAATGGCGAAAGTGAATATCGCCTGAACGATGTGACCTGTCGTTTAAAAGATATTCATAACCTGTTCCTGGATACGGGTGTTTCCAACGATAGCTATGCCATCATCGAGCTCGGCATGGTGGACGATATCATCAAAGACAAAGAAAACAGCCGTCGCCGGATGTTGGAGCAGGCTGCAGGCATCACCATCTACAAAACAAGAAAGAAAGAAGCGAAGAACAAGCTCGATGCGACTGAGCAGGACCTTAACCGTATCGAAGACTTATTGTTCGAGATCAACAACCAGCTCAAAACATTAGAAAACCAGGCGAAGAAAGCAGAGAAGTTCTACGAGATAAAGAAAGACTATAAAGAGATCGCTGTTGAATTGGCTAAGGCTGCACTGGAAGGATTCAACATCACTTATAAAGAACTGAACGAACAGCAGGAAATTGAAACCGATAAGAGAGTTCAGTTAGAAGCAGAGATCGCTACGGAAGAAGCTGCGATCGAGCAGGAGAAAGTCGGTTTCATTGAAAAGGAAAGAGCGCTTCAAAGCCAGCAGCATGAGTTCAACGAGTTGGTGCAGACCCTTCGTACGAAAGAAAACGAAAAGAATCTCGCTACGCAGAAGTTGCACTACCTGAAAGAGAAAGAAACGAATCTTAAAGAGTTTTTAGAGAGAGCGGAAGGGCAGTTAAAGACCATCGGCGATTCTATTGAATACACAGAATTGCAGGTTGGAGAAGAAGAAGCCAAACTAGCAGAACTTGCCGATAGAGTAGAGGCTGCTAAGATGGATGTGGAAGACAAGAGAAGGACATTTGATGAGAAGAGAGTAGGAGTTGATGCCGCCAGAGGTTCTTACCAGCAAATTCAGCGCAGCCAGTTTGATGCGGAGAAGAAAGTAGCGGTTGCAGATACATCTATCCAAAACTTACAGAGAGCGCAGGCGCAGTTAACAGAAGAAAAGCAGAATCGTGCTTACCAGATCCAGCAATTAGAAGTTGAATTGCAGGAGAAAGAAGAAAGCTTAGAGAATAAGCGCATCGATCTTCAGCAGTTGCAGGAGCAGCACGAAAGGACGAAAGAGCAGATATTAGAAACACAATCAGAGCTCGAGCAGTTAAGAAATAAACTTGCTGAAGAGAATCGTAAGCTGGATGCAAAGCGTAACGAACATGCGTTGCTGAAGAGCCTAATCGATTCAATGGAAGGTTATCCTGAGAGCGTTAAGTTCTTACATAACAATCCTAACTGGAATCATCATGCACCTATTCTTTCTGACATCATCTATGTAAAAGAAGAATACAGGGCTGCGGTGGAGAATGTATTGGAGCCTTACCTCAACTATTACGTAGTGAACGATCTGCAGGAAGGTTTGCAGGCTGTTCAGTTACTTGATGCGAACCAGAAAGGTAAAGCCAACTTCTTCATGCTCGACAGGGTGAATAATTTTCAACCTGCTGAGCCGCACCAGCCGAATGATACCATCAAGGCGATGGATGTGATAGAAGTGGATGAGAAATACAGGAACCTTGCCGAGTATCTCTTGGGTAATGTGTACATCGGCCAGAATGATGAGGCGATCGCCAACAGCAATGGTTCTATCGTTCTTGAAAAACATGGCAAATACGTAAAAGGAAAATACACTTTGACCGGTGGTAGCGTTGGACTGTTTGAAGGAAAGAAGATCGGTCGTGCAAAGAACTTAGAAAAGTTGTACGAAGAGATCGTTGCACAGGAAGTAGTAGTGAATGCATTAAAAGCAGATATACAGGCGAAGCACAACGAAGTGATCGGATTTAACGAGCAGTTGAAAGAAAATGCAATCCGCCAGACGGAGAACGAGATCAACCAACTCACCAACCAGGTGTTCGCTGCCAAGAATAAGATCGAGAACTTACAGGCGACCCAGCAAAATGCTGAGCAGCGTTTAGAAGATATTGCAGCAAGATTGCAGGATGAAAATGATGCCATCGCTGAAACAAGAGAATTGCTGATCCAGTTGAACGATCAGTTGCAGCAGACATCTGAGCAGATGAAAGCGTTGGAGCAGGATTACCAGCTTGCTGAGCAGGAATACAATTTTGCAACAGCATCATTCAACGAGAGCAACCTCAGCTTAACCAAGCAACAAAGCAAGATCACCACACTCAAGCAGGAGTTAGTGTTCAAGCAAAACCAGTTGAATGACCTGCATACGCAGATAGAGAACAGCAAACAACAATTGACCGATGCACTCAACAACATCACTGAAAGTGAGAATGTATTGATCGCTGCGGAAGAAGGTTTGCTGGATATGATGCGTAAGAAAACAGAAGAAGAAGCAAAACTCAACGAAGCAGACCAGGCTTACTATAACCTGAGAAATGCATTACAGGAGAAAGAAAGTGAACTGCGCCACAAGGTGAAGAGCAGGGAAATGATCGATCACCTGTTGAGCGAGATAAAAGACAAGCTCAACGAACTGAAGCTGCAACTGGCAGGAATGAAGGAAAGATTGAATGTTGAGTTCAAGATAGAATTGGATGAGATCATCGATGAGCCGAGAACAACTGAATCATCTGTAGAAGAACTACAATCTACTGCAGACAGGATGAAGAAGCGTTTGGAGAATCTTGGTGAAGTGAATCCAACAGCCATCGAAGCTTTCCAGGAGATGAAAAAGCGTTACGAGTTCATCCTTGAGCAAAAGAATGACCTTGTATCTGCAAAAGAAAGCTTGTTGCAGACGATACAGGAAGTGGAAGCTACAGCCAATCAACAATTCCTCGATACCTTCAACAAAGTGAGAGAGAACTTCCAGAAAGTGTTCAAGGCATTGTTCACTGAAGAAGACCAGGCGGATATGGTGCTGAGCAATCCTGAGAACTTAGCGGAGACAGGAATCGACATCATCGCCAAGCCTAAAGGAAAACGTCCATCTTCTATTACGCAGTTGAGTGGTGGTGAGAAGACGTTAACTGCAACAGCATTATTGTTTGCGATCTATCTTATCAAGCCGGCACCGTTCTGTATTTTAGATGAGGTGGATGCGCCGTTGGATGATGCGAACGTTGGTAAGTTCACCAATATGATCAAGCAGTTCAGCGATAACTCTCAATTCATCATCGTTACGCACAATAAGATGACGATGAGCGCTGTGGATGTAATCTATGGTGTTACGATGCAGGAGCCCGGTGTGAGCAAACTGGTGCCGGTGGATTTCAGAGGCCTTAATTAAGTCACTAACCCCTCTCTATAACGCGGATTTTATTGGATTCTAAAAAGGGTCGATGCAAATCGATCCTTTTTCTTTCCGTTACATTTGCGGCTTGACGAAGATAGTTGTCATATTATACGTTGTGTGTTTTGGATGTTATATACTTTTCACCCGCCAGCCTGATTATTTTGACAGCGAGATCACTGAAGGTATGATCATTCAGCGTTCAGATTCTTTAGTCGCGCAATACTCCAATGGCAGGGAGATCCATTATGCATCGGTTCCTTATACTTTTTTGCATGAGCAGGGAGATCATGTTAAGGTGATCTATGAGACCTCTACTGCAGCAACGGCAAAGGTGTATGCAGTCATCGGTTATTGGATCACGTTCGGAGAATTGATGGCTTCGCTGTGCCTTATTTTTTTAATGTACCAGATCGCTGTGAATGTTACTAAAAATCCCACACCGGAAGCTGTAGTGGAAGAATTAGAAATGGGTAAGAAGAAGCCACGCAAGCCAAAGTACGATCTGTAACAAATCCTCTTTTATCTTCTTTACCCTTTCAACGCTTAGCTATAAATTAGCTTTATGAGAACCATCCTCCTTTTATTAGCTTCTAATATTTTCATGACAATCGCATGGTATGGCCACCTACGATTCAAAGGAATCCCGCTATGGAAAGCGATCGTTATCAGTTGGCTCATCGCCTTTGTGGAGTATTGCTTAATGGTACCTGCTAACCGAAATGGATACATGGCCGGGTGGAGCGGATTTCAATTGAAGATCATCCAGGAAGTAATCACACTCGTTGTGTTTTGTGTATTTGCAGTACTTTACCTGAAGGAGCCTTTCCGTTGGAATTATTTAATCAGTTTTGTGCTGATCTTAGGAGCAGTGTACTTCGCTTTTAAGAAATAATTTATTGAGCCTGCTTTAGTTCATTGGTTATCGTTCCTTGTGTCACTCACTTGTACTGCATAACTAGTAGCATCATTTCATCACCAGTTTTCCAATGTTGCCGCTACCTGCAAAATAAACTGTAGAACCTGTTTTGCTTTTTGCACATACATTGAATCCATCTTTTCCTTTAGCACCATCACCGTGGATGAGCTTCCAGGATCTGCAAGCATCAAAACTGATATCTACTCCATTGGTGCCGCAGGTGATGAATGTATTCTTGCCTGCTTGAATAATGCAACTTCTATATCCATGTACTGACGAACGTCGCCATCCTTTCCCAGTTGTCACCGCCACATTCATTGAATCTCTCCAGTATTCAGTATAATCACCTCCTGTGATGTAAATAAAACCAGCCTCATCCATTGCCATGGAAAATGCACCACTTCCAGCACTTCCCTGCATGATAGGAAGCTTAGTAGTAAAAAATTTACCGTTATTATACAAATACACCAGGTTGGATATTGCACCGCCTGTTATAAATACCGCTTTCTCACGGCTTTTGCCGAGCATTTTAATATTTGTTCCACTTGCAGCGAAGATCGCTTCAGTTGACTTTGGTGAAGGAGCTGTTAGAAACTCCTGCCATGTATCACCATAATTATAGGTTGTTATAATGAAGAACTTTTTTGTTGAATCTTGTGATGGAACAGGGTCTCCAACACATATTCCTTTGTTTAGGTTAAAATCCATCGCATCTAAAAACATTCCTTCCTGCTCTTTATGAAATACCACTTTCCAATTCTTTCCCCCATCAATAGTTTTTAAAATATTTGCGGGGTTATCTACTGCCATAATAATAGCAGTCATCGAATCAAACGCTTCAATATCCCTGAAGTCTCTTTTCTCAAACCCGGGTACGATCGTCCATCTCCATGTTTTTCCTGCATCAGTAGATCGGCCAACAGTACCGTTGCTGCCACTTACCCAAACAACATTATCAGACGGAACAGATAATCCTCTGAAACTAGATTGAATACTATCTGCAATTACAGACACACTTTGTGCAATGGATAAAAAGGGAATAAGGAAGAAATAAAAAAGAAAAGCTTTTTTCATGAAGGTGCATTTTCGAAACCCAATTCTGTTTTCAATGCTTCTACTACATTGAAAATAATGGGACATCGATCGTAATGCATGAAAGTAGTGAATAATCTGTTTTTGAAACCGGGCAGGTGTAGTGCAGGAAACTCTTTACATCCTGCAAAGCGATATTCGTATACGGTGCATTTATTATCTGAAAGAAAATGGCATGGGATCGCATTCAGTATCATCATGCCGTTGCTTCCTTTTTCGAGGTAGGTATCATCAAAATTGTCACGTGTAAGATGAAGATGTTCAGCCAGGTTATTGGCTTCTGTCTCATCAATATTTACCATCAGGCTTTTGCAGCAATTGCCACATGCGGTGCAGTTGATACGCGGTGATATAGAACGATCCAATTCACCAACTAAAGTGTCAATCTCTACCGCATCATGGCTTTCCAGGAATACCCTGAACGCATCATTCTCCTCCTGCTTTACAGAAGCATACGCCTGCATCTCTTCAATATCTGTCTGTAGCTGGTTCATTGCAGATTCAAAAGTAGCTGGTATTTACTGCTTTAGCAGATAAGATTTCCTTAAGAGTTTTTATCCACACATTTGCAGGCGTTTGTCAAAAACTAGCACATTGCATGGCTGCTGCAAAAGCTACTTTTGTTAGTGGCGATCTAATATAAGTATATGGCTGATAATAAGAATTTGTTTGATTATACGGAAGATAGTATCAAGAGCCTCGACTGGAAGGAACACATCCGGCTTAGACCGGGTATGTATATTGGTAAGTTGGGTGATGGCTCTGCAGCGGATGATGGTATCTATGTATTGATGAAAGAAGTGATCGATAACTGTATCGATGAACATACGATGGGTTATGGGAAACAGGTAGACATCACCATTGATGGAAAAAGCGTAACGATAAGGGATTACGGGCGTGGTATTCCTTTGGGTAAGGTAGTGGATGTGGTGAGTAAGATCAACACCGGTGCGAAGTATGATAGCAAAGCTTTCCAGAAGAGTGTGGGATTGAATGGTGTGGGTACCAAGGCGGTGAATGCGCTGAGTAATTATTTTAAAGTAGAAAGCATTCGTGAAGGCAAGATGAAGGTGGCCGAGTTTGAAAGAGGTGTGTTAGTAAAAGAGCATAAAGAAGCTAAGACAAATGAAAATAACGGAACACTGATCACTTTCACACCTGATGACAGTGTATTCAGGCATTTTAATTTCCGCTATGAATACATTGAAGAACAAATATGGAACTACTGCTATCTCAATGCAGGTTTGGTGCTTACGCTGAACGGAAAGAAGTTCGTTAGTAAGAATGGATTACTGGACCTCTTACAGCGTAAGACAAATGTGGATGAGATAAGATATCCCATCATTCATTTAAAAGGAGAGGATATTGAAGTTGCTATCACGCACAATAATGATTATGGTGAAGACATTTTCTCATTTGTCAACGGCCAGTATACCACGCAGGGTGGAACACACCAGCAAGCTTTCCGGGAAGCGTATGTAAAAGTGATCAGGGATTTTTACAAGAAAGATTATGATGCGAGTGACATCCGTACTAGTATCGTAGCAGCCATTTCAGTGAGAGTGCAGGAACCGGTATTTGAAAGCCAGACAAAAACAAAGTTGGGTTCCTCAGTAGTGTATGAGAACGGGCCGACGATGAAGAACTTTGTACAGGAGTTTTTAGGAAAGGAACTGGATAATTTCCTCCACCGGAATTCTTCTGTGGCCGATGCTTTGAAGAAACGCATTGAGCAAAACGAAAAGGAAAGAAAAGAATTAGCAGGGATAAAAAAGCTGGCGAATGAGAGAGCCAAGAAAGCGAACCTGCACAATAAGAAGCTGAGAGA
>JAEZDC010000084.1 GCA_023429825.1 Bacteroidota bacterium
ACCTGGTAGGAAGAATTGAGAAGATAGAGGAACTGCAACTGGAGATCAAAAAAATAGAGCCTGCAAGAAGAACCAAGATCAAGGAAGGATTGCAAAAGGTGATAGAGGAGAATGTGGGTAAGGAGAACTACGATCCGAACAGGATGGAGCAGGAGATCATTTATTATATAGAGAAAATTGACATCAGCGAGGAGCAGCAAAGGCTGAAGAGCCATTGTGACTACTTCAGGCAGATCATGAATGAAAAGGAAGTGAGTAAGGGTAAAAAGTTGTCGTTTATCCTGCAGGAGATCGGCAGGGAGATCAATACAACGGGGTCAAAAGCGTATGATAGCGAAGTGCAGAAATTTGTTGTATTGATGAAAGACGAATTGGAAAAAGCAAAAGAGCAAATATTGAATGTTTTATAGCAGGTACATTTGCAAGATGAAATTTCGCAGTATTCTTATAGGAAGTATTTTGATGGGGTTGCTTGCAGCTTGCAATGTGAAGAATGATCTTTTTGAACAACTTGCTTCTTTCCCTAAACACGAATGGGGCGGAGATGAAAAAAAGAGCTTCACTTTTGAGATACAGGATTCATCGAAACAGTATAGGATATATTTTGTGTTCCGTCATTTTGATGCATACCGTTATAAAAATATCTGGTTAGATATCCAACTGAAAACACCTGCCACCACTTACCAGGTAAAACGAGAATTTACTTTAGCAGACAATGAAAAATGGAACGGCACTACTATAGATGACATAGTGGAGCAAAGAATTCCTTTTGATGCAGATGCTGCCACCTTAAAGCCCGGAACTTATACTATTACATTGCAGCATATAATGCGGGAAGATCCTTTGCAAGGTGTACTTAATGCAGGAATACGAGTAGAAAAAGTAAATCCATGAGCCTCCGCAAATCAAGGCTGGCTGTTATTACATTTATTTATTGGGTGTTGTTGCTGTATGTGATTGCAGCATTGACGTTTTGGTTTATTTCCCTGGAAAACCTGAATGATCAAATGACTGACCTGCGTCTTAACGAGTTAAGAAAAGATGATGTTCGTTATGAGTCGCAAAGAACGGAGATCCTTGATCAGAACCGAAGAAAGTCTATCCAATATATAGGAGAAGGTGTAACGTTTCTCTTCCTGATCCTGGTAGGTGCTGTATTTGTTTACCGGGCTGTGCGTAGACAAATAAAAGTTTCTCAGCAACAGCAAAACTTCATGATGGCGATCACTCATGAACTTAAAACGCCAATAGCGATCACTCAACTAAACCTTCAAACGTTACTTAAACGTCAACTTACGGACGAGCAGAAAGAAAAGTTGATCAATAAAACATTGGATGAGGCTGACAGGTTAAACGACCTTTGTAATAACATACTCGTCACGGCACAATTGGAAGGAGGTAATTATGTTCCTTCCACACAAAATGTGAACCTGAGTGAGCTTGCTGAAACCATAATACAAGATTTTTCTGATCGCTTTCCACATCGTGAATTTGACACGGATATAGAGCAAGGCATTAATATAACAGGTGAAGAGTTACTGCTGAAGATGCTGTTAAACAATCTTATTGAAAATGCTTTAAAGTATTCGAGTCACAAAGCTGTTACAGTGGTACTTGCAAAGGAGAATCATCATGTTTTCCTTAAAGTGAAGGATGAAGGCCTTGGCATAAATGCTCACGAAAAGCAAAAGGTTTTTGAAAAATTTTACCGGGTAGGAGATGAAGATGTGCGAAAAACAAAAGGCACAGGACTAGGGCTGTATTTATGCAAACGTATTGCGAAGGCGCATAATGCTAACATTACTATTTCGGATAATCAGCCGCAAGGAAGTATTTTTACAGTAACTTTTAAAGTATGAGCCAACAATCAAAAGGGTCGGTATTAATTGTTGAAGATGAACAAAGCTTGCATGAAACACTGAAGCTGAATTTAGAGATGGAAGGCTATGAAGTATCTTCTGCATTTGACGGTAATGAGGCCATTAAATCTGTGCAAAATGAATATTTCGACCTGATCATTATGGATATAATGATACCAGAGATCAATGGTATTGCAGTTACAGAAAGTATCCGGGTTCAAAACAATCAAACACCTATATTAATATTAAGTGCTAAGAACAGCAGTGCAGACCGTGTACTTGGATTGAAGAAAGGAGCTGACGATTATCTTACTAAGCCTTTCGATTTAGAAGAATTGCTCTTGCGGGTTGAAAAGTTAATTCATAAGAATAAAAGGCTACAGGTAAAGGAGGACATAGGCGATGTTTACCAGTTTGGAAATAACAGGATTGATTTCAACGCACAGGAAGCTACTACGTTTGAAAGTAAGACTGTCCAGCTTAGTAAAAAGGAAGCAATGTTGCTGAAGTTGCTGATCGAATACAAGGGTGACGTAGTAACCAGGGAAAAGATCTTGCAGGTAGTATGGGGCTATAATGTATATCCTACTACAAGAACAATAGATAATTTCATTTTAAACTTCAGAAAGTACTTTGAGGAAGATAGCAGGAACCCCAAATATTTTCATTCGGTAAGAGGAGTGGGATATAAGTTTACAGAGTAATATCGCCATTGTACGCCTGCTGCAATTTATCCAGCACTTCTTTTTTGGATGTAGTATTTACCGGGGTATATAACGCTTCATTGCAATCTTTAACAAGCTGTGCCAGTACATTCTTATCTGCTGTACTTTCTTCCATCATTTGACTGGCTATGCCTCTTGCCTTACTATAAAACTCTTTATCATCCTGTAGCTGTACAAGATCACCGTATTCTGCAGAAAAGTTGAAGACTGCTTTTGGAGTTTCAATGATTTCAGTTGATACTGCAGCACCTGAATTTGTGACAGTAAGGCCTTGTCTCCGTTTTGTTTTGCTAATTGCAATAATGATTCCGCCGATCACAAATAGAATGGGGACCAGGAAAAATAAATATTGAGGAGTAAGTCCTGAATCTTTTACAGCTACTGTATGACCCTTTGTCTTTTGTATAGTAGCATTTTTTACGATCAGGTCTAATGGGTTTGTTTCAAGCGTTTCATATTTTCCTTTAGCCGGATTAAAAAAAGTAAAGGTTACGGCGGGCATCTTCAGATTGCCTTTCTCGTTGCATTCAAATGGAATTTCGAATATTTTTTTCCCGCTTACAGGAAACTGTAATTTGTCCACTTCTTCAATCACTGTTTCATCGAAGTGATACATGTTTTTACTCCATTGTATTTTCGGGAGATTTACTGAGTTGAAATTTCCTTCTCCATTCACTATAACAAGTAAAGAGTTTGTTTCATTAGAAGCGATCGTATCTTTTTTTAGTCTGGTAAATACCTGGAACTTACCTACCGCTCCATTGAAGCTTTCATTTTCATTTGTGGCAGGGAGGTCCATTACTTCAATATTGATGGGATCGTTGCTTATAGTTACCGTATGTTCTTCAGTGCGTGGGGCATCATAGAACCGATCCCGTGAACTTGAAGGAGATGAGAAAAAGCTGATATTATTTTCAACGGATGTCTGCCCTACTGTTACAATTCCCGCCTGTAAGGGTAACAGCTGTACTTTTCTTATTACATAGCTTCTGTAAGTTTTTCCATTGATCACTTCACGTTTTTCAATGCCATCAGTTTCAGTTGTCATTTCTACAACCGTAGCTGCGGAAAAGTTTGGCTGCTTTACTACTCTTGATCTTGTATTTAATCTTGAATACAATTTATAAGTTACAAGTATCGGTTCACCTACATAACATTTTTTCTTACTAACAGAAGCCTTTACAAACAGGTTCTTTTTCACTTTTGCGCTGATATTTTCCCCATGCTTCAAAATGCTTTCACTCGCAAAATCATCCCGTGGTTCATCCGCCATAAGATCGATTAATTGCAAACTGTTGTTGGGTGTAGGAGTTCCGGGGAGATGATCTTCTTTTTTAACGGTGATACTAACATCTTTGCAGGATAGATTTTTTCCATCTGCTTCTACGGTTGTGCCCGGCAATTTTAAATCACCACTGCGTACTGGTATTAAAAGATAAACGTATTTGGTTACTGCTTGTGAACGCCCATTGATCGTAGATGACATTTGCGAAAAAGAAGGCCCCGATAATATCTGCCAATCCTTTGTAAGATAAGGAGGAATAAAGTTGCTTATCCTGGTAGTTCCATTGATCACATATTCTACCTGCACCTGGTCTTTCTTTCCAATTTCTTTTGAAGAAACTACAATACTGAACTCCTGTCCAAAAACACTTTGCATCACTACTAAACTTACAAAGCTCAATATATATTTCAGGCTCAGTTTCATGCGTTCGCAAATTTAGCTTCAGATATCCGCAAGCCATCAAAAAAGCAGGTTAATGCATGTTAAAAAATCATTCATTTAACTGTATGTTTGCTCAAACTACGCTGCATGTCGCTGCATACCATTGTTGATTTTCTCCAACCCATTAACAGCTACGAACTTTCTAACGACGAAGGATATAAAGACACGCAGATCGGCCGTAATGTGTACCTGCATGAAGATGAGTTCCCTGATATTGAGGATGCAGATTTAGTGATCGTAGGTTGTGGCGAAACCCGGGGTGCCGGTTCAGATCAAAACAATAATGCTGCTCCGGATGCGATCAGGAAAGAATTTTATTCATTATATCACTGGCACGCAGATATCAAACTTGCAGATATAGGAAATGTGAAGCCTGGTGCGTCTCTTAATGATACATATGCGGCACTCAAATCTGTAGTGTCTGAATTACTGGAGCAGAAGAAACGTTTAGTGATATTAGGTGGCAGTCACGATGTAACCTTAGCTCAATACAATGCATATGGTGCAATTAATAAGATCGTAGAGGCCACTGCAGTCGATTCAAAGATCGATCTGAATATGGATAGTGTGTTGCCTGCCGATAATTTTTTAATGGAGATGCTTACCGGCGATCCTAACTACATCCGGCATTACAATCACATAGGTTTCCAGAGTTATTTTGTTCATCCCAAAATGTTGGAGACGATCGATAAGCTTCGGTTTGATTGTTACCGTGTTGGCCGGGTAAAAGAAAATATTGAAGAGATGGAACCTGTTGTTCGGAACAGCAATATGTTCAGCTTCGATATTTCGGCCATTCAATATGCGCATGCACCAGCAAATCGATTAACACCAAATGGTTTTACAGGTGAAGAAGCATGCATTCTTATGCAATATGCAGGTATGGCGCCTGATCTGAGTACGATCGGTATCTATGGTTATGACCCCTCAAAAGATGTGGATGCTCTTACTGCAAAACAAATCTCGCACATGCTTTGGTATTTGATGGATGGTGTACATCGCGGTAAGCAGGAAGCGCAGCTGGTGAACAGGAATGAATACAACGAATTTCGATTGGCATTTGCAGAAGTAGAAGCCACTTTTTTGCAAAGCAAACGTACAGGCAGATGGTGGATGCATATGCCGGATGGAAGATATATTGCCTGCAGTCATTACGATTATATCACTGCAGCAAGCAATGATATTCCTGAGAGATGGATGAGAGCAGTGGAAAGGAGTTGAAAATAATTAATAAGAAACGAGAAATAAGAAATAAGGAAATTGTCGTTTTACTTTCTTATTCCTCATTATGCACTTCTTATTTTTCATTTATAAATACCAACTATAGTTTTTATGGCATCGTCCCTTGCGTCGCAATCACTTCATCTGTATACCATCGGGCAGCAGAAAGCCCGGTCTTTATTTTTCATTTCTTGTTACTTGTTCATTCTTCTCACTTCTTGTTCAGTTACCAAACAAATTTCCAAACAAGCACAACGATCAATCTTCACTGATAGTAATTTCAATGCCGCACATATAGGTATCAGTATCTATGATCCTTCAACTAATAAATATTTATACAACTACCAGGGAGATAAATATTTTATACCTGCAAGTAATACCAAGCTGTTCTCTTGTTATGCGGCAATGAAACATTTGGGAGATAGTTTGGTGGGCTTAAAGTTTAAGCTAATAGAAAAGGATAGCACAGCTTTTATAGAATCAACAGGAGATCCTACTTTTTTACACCCTGATTTTTCTAGCCATCCGGTTTTCGAATTTTTAAAAAGACCTTTGTTTTTTATATATAATAAGGAAGACAATTTTCGAACTTCTAAATGGGGGAATGGATGGGCATGGAATGATTACCAGCAAGATTATATGGCTGAGAGGAGTGCCTTTCCTATTTACGGGAATTTGATCACTCTTAAGGTTTTGTCAGATACCTTATCTATTATTCCAAAAATTAAACTCGATTATGGGGGAGAATCTGATTACAACGAAATGTATCAAAACAGGGCAGCCTATTATCGATATTGGCGGAGTGAAAATGAGAATATCATATTATGGGATACAACAAAAGCTAAGTTTACTTTTAGACAGATTCCTATGTTTACTTCTCGCTATAACGTCATAAAATTTATTAATGATACACTGCATAACCGAAAAATAGGATTATCTAAAACTCGGGTAGGTACAACAGATGTTATTCATTCCCACCCTACCGATTCTCTTCTCAAGCCCATGATGCACCGCAGCGATAATTTCTTCGCTGAACAATCACTTCTCATGGTCAGCAACAAAATGCTTGGAGTGATGAATGACAGTAAGATTATAGATAGTTTACTTAAAACCGATCTCAAAGATCTTCCACAAAAACCTCGTTGGGTAGATGGTTCAGGCCTCAGTCGCTATAATAACTTCACACCGCAAAGCTTTGTATCGTTGTTGAATAAAATGAAAAATGAATTCGACTGGAACCGTATCACCACGCTTCTCCCGACAGGCAATGAAGGAACGCTTTCTGGTTTGTATAAAGATCACGTTAACCGCATCTACGCCAAAACAGGAACATTAAGCGGACAAGTTGCGTTAAGTGGTTATCTCATCACCAAGAAAAACAAAACACTCATCTTTTCTGTATTGGTGAATAATCATCAAGCTTCAGCAGGAAACATAAGAAGAGCAATAGAGAAATTTCTAACTTCAGTGATAGAGAAGTATTGATTATGCCAGGAGACAGGTTATTTCCCAAACATCCGTACCAGGTAATCTTCTTTAAACTCAAGGTAAGTAGGACTTCCGGTTGGTGTAATATTAGGCGTATCGCAGTTAAACAATTCTTCCACTAAAGCCAGCATTTCTTTTTGTGCAAGTGCTTGTCCACCTTTGATAGCTTGTTGCCTCGCCATACATCTTACCAGCTTTTCTCTTTTGCTGAACTTCATATCACTGCTGAAGTGTTTGAATTGCTCCAGCAATAATTCAATAGAATGTTTTTCATTTCCTTGCTGCACATCGGCAGGTGTTCCTTGTATAACGAAACTGTTGCCGCCAAACTCTTCTATCTGGAAGCCGATCACAGATAATTCGGGTAAGAGGTCTTCTAATAAAATAGCATCAGGTGTTGAAAGCTCCATCGTTATTGGAAACAAACTTTTTTGAGTAGGCATTTGTTTGCCATGGATCGATTGGCTGTATTTATCATATAATATTCTTTCATGTGCCAGTTGCTGATGCACAAGTATAAAACCACTGGTAGTAGAAACAACTATGTAGGTGTTATGAAGCTGGAGGAAAGCAGTATCACTGATAATGTTTATTGAAGAGTGAATACCCGATCCTTTAGAAGAAAACTGTTGCAGTTGTTGACTGCCATTGGCTTGCTGGTTAGTTATTGTTGATTGCTGGGCAGGCCTGAAAAATTCCTTCCAATGGTTTAATTCGCTTTTCTCATTTGGCTCAATATAGTGTGCCTGGTGTTTTTGTGTAAAGGTTTTATAAAGAGATGAACCAGTGAGATCTTCTTTCTGATCACTTGTTAATGGTTTTGATACAGCATCCAGTTGTTGTATCTCTGCATTCAAGCTAAAATCCAGCGAAGGTGCAATGCTAAACTGAGCTAATGCATGCTTCACCGCAGCCTGCACGAATGCGTACACGATCTTTTCATCTTCGAACTTGATCTCTTGTTTCGTGGGGTGCACATTTATATCGACCTGTGAAGGATCAAGATCTATAAACAGAACATATGCAGGAAAGCTTTCTTTAGTGATCATGTCTTCAAAAGCATTCATCACAGCATGATTGAGATAAGCACTCTTGATGAAACGGTTGTTCACAAAAAAGTATTGCTCCCCTCTTGTTTTCCTCGCTGTTTCAGGTTTACCAACAAAGCCAGTGATATTCATGTAATCAGTATTCTCCGATACATTCACAAGTTTTGCATTATACTGATTACCGAGTATCTGCAGAATACGTTGCTTTAAACTTCCTGCTTCAAGGTGAAATACTTGTTGGCCGTTACTCGTGAGTGAAAAGAAGATGCCCGGAAAGCTCATTGCCACACGAATGAACTCATCAACAATATGACGCATCTCCGCAGCATTGCTCTTGAGAAAATTTCTTCGTGCTGGTACGTTGAAGAAAAGATTCTTCATGCAGATATTGGTGCCGATAGGTGTATTGGTGGCTTCCTGTTTTTTTACAATACTGTTCTCAATTTCTATATAGGTTCCCAGTTCATCTTCAGCACGTTTGGTTTTGATCTCTACCTGAGCCACCGCAGCAATAGAAGCCAATGCCTCGCCCCTGAACCCCATTGTTTTTATTCTGAACAGATCATCAATTTGTTTGATCTTGCTTGTTGCGTGACGTTCAAATGCCATCCGGGCATCTGTCTCGCTCATACCTCTACCATTATCAATAACCTGGATCAGTGCCTTGCCTGCATCATTAACAATTAATTTTATTTCGGTAGCTCCGGCATCTACTGCGTTCTCCATCAATTCTTTCACAGCACTGGCAGGCCTTTGTATCACTTCGCCGGCGGCAATTTGATTAGCAATATTTTCAGGAAGCAGTTGTATTATATCAGTCACGTCAGCGTCTCTATTGAAGCTGTAAATGTAGTTTAATCGTATTTGAAGTGATACTTAAGAAGCATTTAAGATGAAATTTTAAACTACCGCCGTTGATATTAAATCCTACTTTTAAATCGTGAAAATGAAGAATATTCTATCGTACCTCTTGTTGCTGTTGATTTTTACTTCTTGTCAAAAAAGTATAGATGACCATTTGGAGGACCGTATTAAAGACTCTACTCCCGTTAACCAATACACAGAATATTTTATTGCAAAAGGTGCACAGTATGCAAGTCAAAGTCAGTACTTGCCTGTAAGTGTAACAGATATGAAGTTTACTGTAAAATTTGATAATTCAGCATCTTATAGAACGGTTCAGGATTCTAACCAGGCGGATATAAATAAGCTTTACGGATTTTCTGATAATGAATTAGATCACCACCAGTTTAGTGCAAGATTTGGCTGGAGATGGTATGAAAATAATTTGCAATTGCTTGCATACGTGTATAATAATGGAGTAAGAGAATATAAGCTCTTATGTAATGTAGCAATCGGTGCAGAAATACTCTGCGGCATTAAAGTTTCTGGAAACCAGTACATCTTTACTTTGAATGGCGTACAGACCATTATGCCACGAGCGGCGACAACAACTACCGGCAAAGGATATCAACTCTACCCGTTTTTCGGTGGAACAGAAGCATCTCCACAGGATATTCGAATATGGATCAAGAACTCATAAATAAAGGGCAACAGAAACGTTGCCTTTTTTCGTTTCTTTTCTTCACCTGTTAAGCAGAGAATAATGCATTAACTTGCCACCTCTTCAATAGGTTGGTTATATGAAAAAGTTGTTATCAATAGCTTTTCTTGCGGTTGTACTGCAAGCTACAGCTCAAAATTTCTACAAGCGTACGCCTGAAGCAATTAAATGGGTGGATAGTGTTTTTGCTACGCTAAGTGCAGAGCATAAAATCGGCCAGTTAATGATCATCAGGGCTCACAGCAATTTGGGTGAACAGCATGTAAAGCAGGTAGTTGAACAAATTCAAAAATATAATGTAGGTGGGCTTTGCTTCTTCCAGGGTGGCCCCGTAAGGCAGGCTAACCTCACTAATTATTATCAAAGTATCGCCAAAACACCATTGATGGTTTGTATTGATGGCGAATGGGGGTTGGGAATGAGGCTGGATAGTGTTATCAGCTTTCCACGGCAATTGATGATGGGTGCATTACCAGACGCGGCTTTGGTATATGAATTTGGAAAAGCCGTTGGTGAGCAATGCAAGCGAATAGGGATACATGTAAATTATGCTCCGGTAGTCGACATTAATAACAATCCGGACAATCCTGTTATCAATGACAGAAGCTTTGGAGAAGACAAATATAAGGTGGCCTTATTTGGTACTCAATACATGAAGGGTATGCAGGATGTAGGTGTTATGGCAACCGCAAAACATTTCCCTGGTCATGGTGATGTAGCTGTAGACTCTCACTACGATCTTCCTATTATCAATAAAACAAAAGAGCAGTTAGATTCTCTTGAATTGTATCCTTTCAGAGAATTAATCAAAGCCGGTGTAGGAAGCATGATGGTCGCTCACTTGTACATTCCATCAATAGATACAACAAAAAATCAGGCGACTTCACTTTCATATAAGAACGTAACCGAACTCTTAAGAAAAGAACTTGGTTTTGAAGGGATAACCTTTACAGATGCTTTGGAAATGCAGGGTGTGGCAAAGTTCTATCCTGCAGGTGAGGCTTCAGTTCAGTCACTTATAGCAGGCAATGATATGTTGTGTTTGCCGGGAGATGTGCCGGGCAGTATTGCTAAAACAATTGCTGCTATCAATGAAGGCAAATTAAGCTGGGCAGATATCGATTCACGAGTTAAAAAAGTGTTATTGGCAAAATATCATCTCGGTTTGAGTAATGTTCAGCCTATTAGCACTACTAACATTGTAAATGACCTGAATGCTTCAACGAATGCTATCAGGGAAAAGATCGCAAAGCAGTCAATCACTGTATTAAATAATACCAATAAAGAGATACTTCCTTTGGCAACAAAGAAGAAAATATTATATATAGGTCTTGGAATAACCAAGGAGAATTCTTTTGCAAAGAGCCTGAGGAGATCTTACAAGGCGAAAACAATGTTTGCAGATTATAAAGATTCAGCAGCATTTTCGAAAATAAGAAGCGAGATCAGTAAAGGTCACAACGTAATAATAGTGGGGGTACATAATTACAGCAGGAGGCCTGCAGGGAACTTCGGCATCAGCAATGCAGCAGTACGTTTATTAAACGATTTGCAGGGTAATGAGAAGGTAGTAATATTTGCATTTGGAAACCCTTATGCTATCAGGAATTTCAGCACTGCAAAAAACCTTGTAGCTTGTTATGAAGATGATTCATTAACACACAAAGCTGCATTTATGCTATTGGATGATGAACTTACTGCAAAAGGAAAGCTCCCTGTCACAGTTGCAACTGGGTTGAAGTTCGGTACAGGAATCACTTACAATAATTATTTTCCTGTAGTTGCTCCTGAATTGGCGGGGTTGAAGCCAACACTTACTCAAGAAGTAGATTCTATTGTCAATGATGCCCTTTCAAAAGGCGCCTTTCCGGGTTGTGTCGTACTTGCAGCAAGAAACGGAAAAGTTTGTTTTTTAAAAGCGTATGGCACTTTGGATTATAAAGCAGACGAGCCGGTAACTACTGAAACAATCTACGATGTAGCATCTGTTACAAAGATTTCATCTACTACCATTGGAGTAATGAAGTTGTACGAGGAAGATAAACTTGACTTAGGTGATGAGTTAGACAAGTATATTAAATGGGCTGATGGAACTGATAAAGAAGACCTTGAAATAAGAGACATCCTCCTGCACCAGGCCGGTTTGAACCCTTTTATTCCTTTTTATAAAGAAACAATTGATTCAATGGGCAAGCCGTTACCCCATATCTATCGAACTAAACCAGAAGATGGCTTTACAACCAGAGTAGCTGAGAACCTGTATGTGCGAAATGATTGGGTAGATACGATGCATAATCGAATTATAAAGTCAAAGCTTACTAATAAGGGTAAATATGTGTACAGTGATAACGACTTTATTTTTTTAGGAAGAATAATCGAATCTATCACTGGTAAAGGCCAGGATGAATATGTGAAGGAGACTTTCTATGAACCTTTGCAAATGACGAGCACTGCATTTAAACCAAGAGAACACTACCCGTTGAATATGATCGCACCTACTGAAAGTGAAAAGCATTTTCGACAACAACAAACGAGGGGAGATGTGCATGACGAAGGTGCTGCCTTATTTGGCGGTGTTTCAGGCCATGCAGGGTTATTCAGCAATGCGTATGATCTTGCACAGCTTTACCAGATGATGCTGAATGATGGAAAGATGAATGGAGTACGATATCTAAAAAAGAAAACAATCAGAAAGTTCACTGACTACGGAAGCGATAGCAGCAGAAGAGCCTTGGGTTTTGACAAGCCTGAAAAAGATAACGATACAAGAAAAGATCCTTATCCCTCTAAATCAGTTTCATCAAAAACATACGGTCATACCGGCTTCACAGGAACCTGTGTGTGGGTAGATCCGGAACATGACCTCATATATATTTTTCTGTCTAACAGGGTGAATCCTACACGAGCCAACAATAAACTTGGACAGCTGAGTGTTAGAGGAAATATACAGGAGGCGATTTATCGATCACTCGAAAACTAATTATAAAATTTATTCCAAATCAACCAAAAATAACCAGTGAATAACCTAAACTAAGTAACAATGAAACAAGCAATGCGATTTTCTTTGATGGTAGCGGTTACCATCGTTCTTTTTTCTTCCTGTTCAAAAAAGGGTTCAGGAGATGCTAAATACATTCCCAAGGATGCAGCAATGGTCATCAGTTTTAATCTCGGCGCAATGGATGACACGCTGAAGAAAGCAGGGATGGGCTTTGATTCTCTCTTTGCTAAAATGGCTCCTAAAGACAGTGCAGGTCAGTCTGAAGTGCAGCAGATCAAAAATGCAGGATTTGATTGGAAAAAACCTGTTCACATCTTCACTATGCAATATAATACCGTAAAAGGAAACGTTGCAGTAATGAACATGCTCGGTTCTCTTACAGACACTGCAAAGTTTGTTGCTTTCATAAAGGGTCAAAAGAATTCTGATGAGATAGTAAGAGAGCAAAACTTCAGCTACTCAGTTATGGGTAATAATGTTTTAGGCTGGAATGGCAGCAATCTTATCCTGAGCACTTACCAGGTGAAGTCAAATATGGATAGCATTGGAATGATCGATGCGCCACAAGATATGAGTAAGTACAGGGGAGATATGATCAGCGAAATAAAAAAATATTTCACGCAGGAAGCTTCAGCCTCACTAACAGAAGTGGAGGCTTTCACGGATCTGGCTAAACAAAATGCGCATGGTTTTTCATGGGTGAATATGCAAAGCATGACTCAGCTTCCGGGAGGGATGCAATTTCCGCAACTGACTGAATTATTGAAAGACAGTTATGCGGCTTCTACTTTCAATTTTGAAAGAGGAAAGATCGTTTCTGATACGAAGATGTATTTCAGTAAAGCGATGCAAAGCATTCTGGATAAAAATGAAATGCCTGCTGCTGATCTTAGTTTAGTTGATAGGTATCCTTCAAAAAACATCAATGGATTTTATCTGTTTGGATTGAATCCGCAAGCGATAAATGCGGTTCTTAAAGAAGCTCAACTCGATGCATTGGCCAATACAGCGCTTTCAAAAGAAGGGTTTCAACTACAGGACATTATTAACGCATTGCAAGGACAGGTTGCCTTTATCGTTTCTGATATTGGAACAGCACCTGCCGCTGCAACTGGTGAACCAAAATTTGCTAATTGGTTAGTCAACGTCACTATAAAAGATAAGGCCGCACTAGACAAGATCATTAATTCAGGAGTACAAAAAGGCTTACTCGTAAGACAAGGAGATTACCTTTTATTCAATTCTCCTGCAGGTGGCCCACAAACGGTAACTCAAAAGATTAAACTAACAGCAACGAATCTTTTTGTGGGTTCCGATTCTGCACTCATCGAAAGTTACATTGCTAACACTGGAGGCGGATCTTTAAATGCTGATCTGAAGAAGCGATTTGATGGAAAATCTGCCGCAGGTTATTTTAACTTCAATTCTTTAAATATAAACATGGGTGGTGGGGCTTCTCAAAACAATCCAATGGCTATGATGTTAAGTATGGTAACGATGTTCACTGGTCAATTTAACGAGGCTGTTGTTACACTTGATAAATATGATGATGGGAAAATGAGTGGCCATAGTGAACTAACATTAAAAGATAATTCACAGAACAGCATGGTGGTAATTACAAAGATGTTTAGTGATATTGCAGCTATGGCTATGCAAATGGGAATGAGAGGTAATATGGCTGGCGAAGGAGATATGCCTTCTGAAGCAGATTGGAAAAACGCTACTGATAGTGTTTCCGAACCTGCCGAAGCAGATAATAAATAGTATGGAGATCCAAATAAAAAAAGTTATGCCATTGCCGCTGAGAGACAAACTCCAGCGGCAATCTTCTGATATATGGAACCAGGAGGTTGTTTTTAAACAAAAAGATTGTGTGAAGATCATTGCACCAAGTGGAACAGGAAAAACAACTTTGATACACATCATGTATAAGCTTCGTAGCGATTATACAGGTGATGTTCTGTACGATGGAAAGAATATTAATTCTAATAGTGCTGAACACATTGCTGTCATTCGCCAACAGAAGCTAAGCATCATCTTCCAGGACCTGCGTTTATTTTCTAATCTAACAGCAAGAGAAAATATTGAGTTAAAGAGAGTGATGCAAAAACCTTTATATGATTCCGCCATCATAGATGCGATGAGCGAAAGATTAGGAATTGCCCATATTCTTGACCAGAAAGCTGAAATATGTAGTTACGGAGAACAGCAACGTATTGCGATCATTCGTGCATTAATGCAACCATTTGAATTATTATTAATGGATGAGCCTTTTAGTCATCTTGATCAATCTAATACAAGGAAAGCTGCTGATTTAATTGCTGAAGAATGTAAAAAAAGAAATGCAGGCTTCGTACTAACCGATCTTGATGAAGACAATCATTTTAACTATAACGTAAAAATGACTTTATAGTGTTGTTTCAATTACTAAAAAAACTGATCAAAACCGCCTCTGGTCGAAGCAGGTTCATCATGGCTGTACTGGGTCTTTCTGTTGCGTTGACGTTAATTCTTGCAGGTATACAGTTGCAATCCAATTTCGATCAGTTGCTTCATGGAAAAAACAATCAGGACAGTATTGCCAATTTTTTAGTAGTTAATAAGCGAGTAAGTAATAGTGCCTCATCAACAATAAGC
>JAEZDC010000020.1 GCA_023429825.1 Bacteroidota bacterium
TAGACACTTTTACGTGTTTTTCTGCAGGCTCATCAAACGTTGAAGCGATCACTTCAGCTTTTACACTTCTTTCCATATCGGTTACCTCTTCCGGTCTTTCGTCCACCAGCACAATGATCAGGTAACACTCAGGATGATTTTCTGCAATAGCATTTGCAACTGCTTTCAGTAACATCGTCTTACCAACTTTTGGTTGGGCAACGATCAAACCTCTCTGTCCTTTACCAATAGGAGTGAAGAGGTCCATTATTCTTGTTGAATAATCGCTTGGTGTTGTAAACAAATTCAGTTTTTCAAACGGGAAAAGTGGTGTGAGGTAATCAAACGGAACCCTGTCTCTTACTTCCTCAGGTTTTTTACCATTAATAGTATCAACCTTCAACAAGGCAAAATATTTCTCACCTTCTTTTGGAGGGCGAACAGCACCATACACGGTATCTCCCGTTTTTAGGCCAAACAACTTGATCTGCGATGGAGAAACATATACGTCATCAGGTGATGATAAGTAGTTATAATCAGATGAACGAAGAAAACCATAACCATCCGGCATCATTTCCAAAACCCCTTCACTCATTATCACTCCATCAAATTCTATATTAAATGCAGGCTCTCTTCTTTGTTGTTGCTGGGGCTGCTCCTTCGGTTGTATCTTTTGAAAGAAATGCTCCACATTTGGAAGGTCCACATCAGCCACTTTCGATTCGCCTGCTTCTGTACTTTCCGGCTCATCTCCTTCAGCAGATTCCGGCATCTCCAGTTTAGGAGCCTTATCTGCAGCCTTTGTTATTTTCTTTTTTGCAGCTTTTTTCTTATCTGCTGGTTTCTCAGTCTTATCGTTTGCATCATCTCCCATCACCTCGGCTTCTTCGGTAACATTCGCAGTAGATGCTTTTACAGTTTTCTTTCCCTTGGCGGGTGTTTTCTTTTTGCTATCTGCTTTTGCACTTTCCGCTACGGCTTGTTTATCTAGTATCTTATATATGAGGTCTTGCTTACCCAGCTTTTTAGCATTAGGAATGCTCAATTCTTCGGCTACATCCAGTAACTCTGGCAGCAGCATGTCGTTCAATTGCAAAATGTCGTACATAAATGGGATTCTAAAGCGAAATAAATTTGTGGTTTAACTAATCTTTCCTGTTCTGGAGAACTAACGAATGAGTTGTGATGAACCGGAAAACTGGCGTTTGCTGAGGTTATCTGTAGCTGGCCAGCTTGATTTCCACTGCAATGTTAAGTCCAAATTTCTGAAATGCGCAAAATTTTTTTGGTAGTCGGCTTCTGTACTTCCTGCATCATTCTGCCCCAGGCGAGATGTTGCACCTGCAGCATATCTGTGGGCAACAGTTTTAGAACGCTTTCGCAATCTTACTCATTAATGTCGCATTCAACCATCATCCTATTTAAAAAAGCGTTTCATCTTTGATTCATCAAAAATCATCGCATATGACAACACAATATTTCAATGTAAGCATTAATGCAACTAAAGAAAGAGTTTGGGAGGTCCTTTGGAGCAATGAGACTTATCCGGCATGGACCTCCGCATTTGCAGAAGGATCCAGAGCGGAAACGGATTGGCAAAAAGGCAGCAAAGTCTTATTCCTTGATGGCAATGGAATGGGAATGGTTTCAACCATAGCAGACCTGGTTACAAACGAGTTTATGAGTTTCAAACACCTGGGTGTTGTTAAAGATGGAGTAGAAGATACAGAAAGCGAAAAAGTAAAGGGCTGGGCAGGTGCTCATGAAAATTATCGCCTGGCTCAAAAAGGTAATACTACTGAACTTTCAGTGGAACTTGACATCAACGATGAATTCAAAGATTATTTCATAAACACATTTCCCGTTGCCTTAAACAAAGTGAAAGAGATTTCAGAAAAACGATAGCTATGCAAAAGATCACACCATTTCTTTGGTTTACACCAATGCAGAAGAGGCGGTTAATCTCTATACCTCCTTATTCAAAGAGTCGAACGTTACTAAAATAGTTCGCTACCCCGACAGTGGCCCCGGGCCCGCCGGCGCTATAATGACGATCGAGTTTGAATTATTCGGCCAGCAATTCATTGCGTTGAACGGAGGACCCCGGTTTCAATTCAATGAATCAGTTTCGTTTGTAGTGAATTGCGATACACAGGAAGAAATTGATAAATACTGGAATGCATTACTCGAAGGTGGTAAGGCCCAGCAATGCGGCTGGTTAAAAGATAAATTTGGATTGTCATGGCAGATCGTTCCTTCTGCATTAGGTAAATACATGGCAGACAGTAACAAAGAGAGATCCCAGCGTGTGTTTCATGCGATGATGAAGATGGTGAAATTTGATATTGCCGTACTTCAAAGAGCATACGAAGGTCAATCATAGTTATTTATGTCGCATATATATCCCATGTATATTCCATATATATCCCATAGATAAGCCGCTTTTATAAGAGGCGGGACATCTTCGTCTCAGCTACTGCTCTGATCCTATTTTAAAGCGAGAGTTATTGCAATTTAACAGTTGCCCATTTGCCTAAATCCCCTACTTTTGCTGCCCAACTTTAAAAAGCTGGAATGCGGATGTGGCGAAACTGGCAGACGCACTAGACTTAGGATCTAGCGCCGCAAGGCATGTAGGTTCGATTCCTATCATCCGCACTGCATTACAAGGAACAAGGATACTGATGTTGAATAAAACTCAAAATCGTTATTCCTTGTTCCTTGTTTCGTTTTAAATATTACAACTTATTATGGCTACAGTTACCAGAGAGAACATTGGTCGTTTGAATGACAAACTCACCGTGAAGATTTCCAAAGCAGATTATTTGCCTGCATTTGAACAGAGTTTAAAAAAATACGCAAAAAGCGCAAACATTCCCGGGTTTAGAAAAGGAATGGTGCCAACAGGTGTTGTAAAGAAAATGTACGGTGCCAGTGTGTTCACTGAGGAGGTGCTGCGTACTGTAGAAAAAGAACTGAATGAGTATTTGAACAAAGAGCAGGTTGACATATTTGCACAACCACTTCCTTTGGATAATGATGCAAGGGCATTGGATATGAACAATCCATCTGATTATGCTTTTGCATTTGAAATTGGATTGAAACCTGAGTTAAACCTCGATACTGAGAACATCAGCGTTACGCGTTACAAGGTGATCATTACAGACGAGATGGTTGACCAGGAAGTAGAGAGAATGCAAACCCGTTTGGGTAAAATGACTGAACCGGAAACCGTGAATAACGATGAAAATGTTTTGAACGTTCAGTTTACGGAAGTTGATGATGCAGGAAATGAAATAGAAGGCGGCGCAGCTAAAGACAATTCTTTATTGGTTAAATATTTTAATGAAGGTTTTAGAAGCAAGCTGAATGGTTTGAAGAAAGATGATTCAGTTACATTGAAACTACCCGAAGCTTTATCGGGCGAACAATTAGAAGCAGTTACGAAAGATATTGCTTTGTCTGCGGAAGATGCTGCGAACAAGACTTTTAAAATGACGATCACTAAGATCGGATTGGTTGAGAAAGCTGAATTGAATGAGGAGTTCTTTAAACAGGCTTATCCAAACAATAATATCACTACAGAAGCTGATTTCAGAAATGCTTTAAAGGCCGAGATCGAAAATTATTATGCGCAGCAAAGCAGGAACCAGATACATGATCAGATATATCATCATTTTGTAGATCATACCACTATTGAATTTCCTGAAAGCTTCTTAAAAAGATGGTTGCAGAATGGTGGTGAAAAGCCAAAGACTGCCGAAGAGGCAGAAAAGGATTATCCGACTTTTGCCAATCAATTAAAATGGACTTTGATCAGTACAAGACTGATACAGGACTATAATATCCAGGTTACTCCGGATGATATCAAAGCATTCGCCAAACAGCAGTTGTTTGGTTACATGGGCATGAGCGGAATGGGTGATGATCAACCTTGGGTTGATGAGTACATCAATAAGATGATGAAAGATCAGAAATATGTTGAGGATAGCTATCACCGCATCAGTACGGAGAAATTGTTCGCTGAACTGGAGCAGAAGGTAAATGCGAAAGAAGAGGAGATAAGCGTTGAGGATTTTGCAAGTAAGCTGCATCATCACCATCATTGATTGAGGCGGGATGCGGGAGCAAGGAGAAAGGACGTTGTAGGCGATAGGCAGCAGATCGGAGATGTCTGATTTATGATGGATGATTAAGCTTGACAATAGCTGATAGTTGACTTCTGATAGCTAACTGCTCCATAAAGAACTGAACGATGAACGGAGTGCGACGCAACAGGTGATGCTATGAAATACAGGAGCCGGTATCAAAATAAATTACAAGCCGTTTGAACGAACGGCTTTTTTATTGATTGCCGCTTTTTTTACTCAATCTTTCGTCATCTGTCAGAAAACCACATTTGAGAGATGCTATTTTGGCTGCTTTTTCCCTTTGCACAGTATTTGATTATCAAAACGATCTATTGGTAAATCACTTACCTTCAACTCGAAAAATATTATATACATGGATTTTGGAAAAGAGTTCGAAAAATACGCCGTAAAGCACAAGGGAATCAGCAGTGCCACGGTTCACAGCGTAACACAACACCAGGTAACGAATCTTACTCCATATATTATTGAGGAAAGACCGTTGAACGTAGCAAGCATGGACGTTTTTAGCCGGTTGATGATGGACCGTATCATCTTTATGGGCGAAGCGGTGAATGACTACGTTGCCAACATTGTAACTGCGCAATTATTGTTTTTGGAAAGTACTGACAGGACGAGAGATATCCAGATGTACCTGAATAGTCCCGGTGGAAGTGTTTACGCTGGGTTAGGTATTTACGATACCATGCAATTCATTAACCCCGATGTTGCTACTATTTGTACAGGTATGGCTGCGAGCATGGGTGCGGTTTTGCTGTGTGCAGGCGCTGCAAACAAAAGAACAGCTTTAAAACATAGCCGTATAATGTTGCATCAGCCGAGTGGTGCGATCGGTGGACAGGCAAGCGATATTCAGATCACCGCAAGAGAAATAAGAAAGATCAAGCAGGAATTGTACGAGATCATTGCGCATCACAGCGGACAGCCTGTTGATAAAGTTGCCGAAGATTGTGATCGCGATTTCTGGATGAGCGCTGAAGTTGGTAAAGAATATGGACTGGTAGACGAAGTGTTGATCACTAATCCAAAAAAAGAAAAGAAATCTACTCTCCTTTAAAAATTAAATGATGAACCTATTGTATAAAAATCCTTACCTCGAGGAAGGGGAAGGTGATGAAGAGCCTGATATGGAAGATGCAAAGCCGCCAAAAGAGGAGCATAGTCCATACATCCTGAAAAAAATGGAGCAGCTTTTTCTGAAAAGCCGTTCTGTTTACTTGTGGGGTGCTGTAGAAGACAGATCAGCCAGGGAAGTGGTAAGCAAGCTTTTATTATTAGATGCTGATAAACCGGGAGAGGAGATCAAATTTTATATTAACAGCCCGGGCGGTGTAGTTACCAGCGGTATGGTGATCTATGATACCATGAAGCTGATTCAAAGCCCTGTATCCACTATTTGTATGGGATTGGCGGCGAGTATGGGTTCAATCCTGCTTAGCCGCGGAACCAAAGGCCGTAGGTTTATTTATCCTCATGGAGAAGTAATGATACACCAGCCAAGCTTGGGTGGTTATTTAAGAGCTACTTCAGCAGATATTGAGATCCAGGCAGAGCAGATTGAGAAAACTAAGTTGCTGGGAGCCAAAATATTAGCGGAAAATTGTGGTAAATCTGTCGAGCGTATTCTTAAAGATTTCGACCGGGATTACTGGATGAATGCCGAAACAGCCATTGAATATGGTATCGTAGATGGTTTAATAGAAAAGATTTAGACCGGTAAGTTTTTCCTTAGAATTTCGTTATTAAGGGTATCTTATGGATAATTCTTAAAAGGGAATTGTATTTTTGTCGACTAACCAAAGGTAAAACAATTAATACCCCTGTTCAACTATGGCAAAGCAAACGCACTTACATTGTTCATTTTGTGGCAGAAGCCGTGATGAGGTGAAGATCCTTATTGCCGGCCAGGAAGGTCACATTTGTGAGAATTGTGTTGAGCATGCCCAGGAGATCATTGCACAAGAACTGCAGATCAAACAGGAAACGACCACCAATCAGTTCAAGTTTACCATTAAGAAACCTGCAGAGATCAAAAATTTCCTAGATGAATATGTGATTGGGCAGGAAGACGCGAAAAAGGTTTTATCTGTAGCAGTTTACAATCATTATAAAAGAATTACTCATAAGCTACAGCCGGATGATATTGAGATCGAAAAGAGCAATATCATTATGGTGGGCGAAACCGGAACCGGTAAAACCTTACTGGCTAAGACCATCGCTCGTTTGTTGAATGTGCCTTTTGCTATTGTCGATGCCACTGTATTTACTGAAGCGGGTTATGTGGGTGAAGATGTAGAAAGTATGCTTACGCGACTCCTTCAAAACTGCAACTATGATGTAGCAGCAGCCGAGAGAGGTATTGTTTATATAGATGAGATCGATAAGATCGCGAGAAAAGGAGATAACCCTTCTATCACAAGAGACGTGAGTGGTGAAGGTGTACAGCAGGGATTGTTGAAGATGCTGGAAGGAACGGAAGTTTTAGTTCCACCCCAGGGCGGAAGAAAGCATCCTGAACAAAAGATGATCAAGGTTGATACAAGAAATATTCTTTTCGTTTGCGGTGGAGCATTTGATGGAATTGATAAAGTGATCAGCAGAAGAATCAATACGAATGCAATTGGCTTTAGCATTAATAAAGAAGACCAGGAACACAAGCGTAAACATTTACTGGAGTACGTGAATGCGCAAGATCTGAAATCATTCGGTTTGATTCCCGAATTGTTGGGTCGTTTACCTGTAGTTACGCACCTGAATCCTTTAGACGCTGAAACTTTATTCAGCATATTGACTGAGCCGAAGAATGCATTGTTGAAGCAATACACTCGCTTATTTGAATTGGAAGGAATTGAACTTACTATCGATACCGAAGTATTACATTTCATGGTGCAGAAGGCGATGGAATATAAACTGGGCGCAAGAGGTTTAAGAAGTATTTGCGAAAGTATTCTTACCGATGCAATGTTTGAATTACCGGGAACGGGCCAAAAGAAATTGCATGTAACTCAGGATTATGCAGAAAGAATGTTTGGAAAAAGTAAGTTGAGTCATTTGAAAGTAGCATAGATTTTATTAGATATTTTTCTAAAAGCGGTTCATATGGGCCGCTTTTTTGTTGAGGTTCGCTTGAAAGTTAAGGCCCGAACGTTCGGGGAGCGACGTCACGCAGTCCGATATCTGCACTATAGCTGGCTACATAATCATTTCAAAAATTTATCTTGCAATAAACTAATAATATGAACGAACTGATTGAGCGTTTAACAAAAGAAGCGGGTATCTCACCCGAGCAGGCACAGAAATCTATAGAGACAATAGCCAATTTTGTGAAAGAAAAGTTTCCTATGATGGGAGGTGCGGTAGATCAGCTTTTTTCCGGGGGAACAAACAATTAATTTGGCTGAACCTGGCAAGGAAGTTTTACTACAAATGTACTTCCGCGGCCGGGTTCGCTTTCTATCATCAACTCTCCGTTGTGTTTATTTATAAGATCACGGCAGAGGATGAGCCCGAACCCACTTCCTCTTTCGTTAGAGGTGCCTTTAGATGAATAATATTGTTTAGAATTCACTTTTTGAAGTGTGTCTTTAGACATGCCTATACCGCTATCTTTCACAATAAGGTAAACGAACCGATCATCTAAATAAGAAGATAGCTGAATGTCTCCTTGCGAGGGAGTGAATTTGATCGCATTTGAGATAAGGTTCCTGAAAACGATCTTTAGCATTTCACGATCGGCGGGTAACTCTACATCTGCAGCAATGTTATTTTGAATGTTGATCTCTTTACTATGTATCGGCATCCGTTGTTCGTCAATAAGTGCACTAATCAGGTGGCGAATGTTTAGCTGCATCAATTCCATTTGCTTACCCTGCATCTGGTTCTTAATCCAGAATAGAAGATTATCTAACAGCGCAATGCTTTTTACATACTGGCTTTCGAGTTGATCGAATAATTCTTCTGTTTCCTTGGGTGTAACAAGTTTCAACGAAATTAATTCGAGGATACTTTTTGTATTGACCAGCGGGTGGCGAAGATCATGTGAAATGATAGAAAGCAACTTGTCTTTCATCTTATTCTCTTCTTCCAGTTTTTGGTTCTGTTTGGAGATGGCTTTATTCAGTTGATCAAGCGAAGCGGAATTTTTTTGAATTATTACATTTTGCTTTTTTACTTCTTCAGCATAAGCTTTCGATTTGTTGTAGTTCTTATAAAGCAGGTAAGCAAGCGCTGATACGACGACGAAAGCGAATGCAGCAATGATCAAAAAAATCTTTTGTGCTTTTGCAGATTGTTCAACAGCTAAGGCTTGTTTAGAAATATTGAATTCCCTTTCATCCTGTTCTCGCATTGCATCTAGAAAGCCAAATGCATATTCCTTCTCTTTCTCACTTTGCTTATTAAGTGTATTGATCAATTGCTGTTGCCATTTTACCGTTTCTGTAAGATTGCCTTCTTCATGATAGGCGGTAATGATCTCATTGAGCGTTTCTATTATCAGCTGAAATGCAGATATCTCTTTTGCTTTTTCCAACGCTTCTTGTGAAAGTAAAAGTGCTTTTTGCCTTTCACCTGTATTATTATAAACTGAAGCTAGCTGAAGTTTTGCTGATGCTACACCATACTTGTCGTTGGTAAACTCATCAATTTTCAGGGCTTGTGTAAAGTAATCAATCGCCTCACGGTTTAAGTGTTCAGCTTTATGAAGTAGTCCTAAATTATATAGCGATTTCTTTTCCCCGTAACTGTAGTTAATGGATTTACTGATGGTTAATGCCTGTGCTAACACGCTTTCCGCTTCAGAATAATCTTTTTCTTCAATAGATATCAGCCCTATGCTATTATAAACATTAGCCACTTCTTCCGGTTTATTAAGCCTTTTATATTGTTCTAAGGCTTCAAAATATAAGGCTTCTGCTTGTTTGATCTTACCATTGTCTTTATAAGCAGATGCGATCTGTTGATTGGCTCTTGCTATATTGAAACTATCCTTGATTCGTTTGCTTATTTCTAAGGCACTCGAGTAGAGCGATAAAGATCTTTTAGCGTATCCGAACTGGTAATACATTCCTGCTTCATATAAATAGGATGTAGCCAGCCCTTTTGAATAATTGTTTTTTAAAGCGAGGTTGCGAGCTGAAGAAAGTAGCTCCAATGCCTTATTAATATTCGATCTTTTTATTCGAAAAGCCAGTTCGTTTAATGAGTCGACCTGTTTTGCAATGGAAGATGAAGGTTGCGCTGCACATAAAGCAGTGATCGAAAAGAATACACAAGCGAGGGTAATGTTCTTCATCAACAGTACGGTTGTGTTGAAGATAACGAACTTGTGCTTACGTTAAGTATGTAAGATTGTGCTAATGCAATACCTCTCTGGCTATCACTAATTTTTGAATTTCAGATGTTCCTTCGCCAATGGTGCAAAGCTTTGAATCTCTATAGTGCTTTTCCACAGGGAAATCTTTCGTGTATCCATACCCGCCAAAAATCTGCACGGCTTCGTTGGACGTTTTCACAGCCACCTCGCTTGCATAATATTTAGCCATTGCAGATTGCTTCGTCACCTTCATCCCTTTATTCTTAAGGTCACAGGCCTGCCATATCAAAAGATCTGCAGCCATTATTTCTGTTGCCATATCAGCAAGCTTAAAGCTGATGCCCTGGAAATTTGAAATGGGTTGATCAAACTGGTGCCGCTCTTTTGAATATTGCACTGCAGCCTCATAAGCACCTTTAGCAATGCCAGCCGAAAGTGCAGCTATGGAAATACGCCCTCCATCCAAAACTTTCATCGATTGCCTGAACCCATCACCAACTTCACCCAGCCGATTGGCATCTGGTATCCTGCAATTTTCAAAGATCATTTCCGCTGTTTCACTGGCTCTCATACCCAGTTTATTTTCCTTTTTACCTGCATTAAAGCCAGGTGTTCCCCGTTCAACAATAAAGGCTGTAGAATTCCCACTGGTTCGCGGTTCCCCGGTTCTGCAAATAACTACTGCAACATCACCACTTTTACCGTGCGTGATCCAGCTTTTTGTTCCATTAAGAACCCATTCATCACCATCTCTCACAGCTACCGTTTTCATATTGCCTGCATCGCTTCCTGTATTAGGTTCAGTTAGCCCCCATGCACCAATGAATTCTGCCGAGGCAAGTTTCGGAAGATACTTTGTTTTTTGCGCCTCATTTCCAAAAGCCAGAATATGACCTGTGCAAAGAGAGTTATGCGCAGCAAGACTCAACCCAATGGAGCCACACACTTTGGCTACCTCCTGTATCGCTACATTATATTCAAAATATGAAAGGCCCGATCCTCCGTATTCTTCTGGAACGAGAACGCCCATCAACCCCAACTTGCCCATTTCTTTAAATATATGCACTGGAAATTCCTGCAATTCATCCCATTCCATTACATATGGCTTAATGTACTGCTGTGCAAAATCCCGCGCTGTTTGTGCTACTTGTTGTGTGATCTCAGATGCCTGGAAATTCATAAATGCGAACAGTTGTTAGTTTTGACAAATGTAAGTGGAAACAGGAGAATGCGAGATTAATTCTTTAATCAGATTTATCTACCTGGCAGTTAAACATGGCGCAATCTTATGGTATGCTTCAGAACTGATAAATATGATTTTCCGAATATCTTCCACTGAAGAATAATTGCCATTTTGTTTCCGGTAAATAACGATCGCTTTAGCAATGTCTATCGTCATTTCTTTGCACTGCATCAGATCTTTTTCATAAGCTGAATTGATATTGATCTTGTTTTCGGCTGGTGATGCGAGCATTAGGTAAGATTTGATAAGCTGGAATGTTGAATCTTTTAATCCAAATGTTTGTGATACCTGGTCAATAGAAGAAAAACCACCAAGCCGTTCCCTGAATTTTACTATCCTGTTACTCAACACCTCCCCTATACCCGGCAAAGATTTCCAATCTTCAGCGGTGGCCGTATTTATATCTATGATATGAGCTTTCGTTTTGATCGATTGGTCCCGGCCATAACCTGCATTTATTCCAGTGCTAATTTTTTCCATTCGTATAAACGGAATAAGACGGTCCGCTTCTTCTTTCCTGAGGCTATAGATCTTTCGTAGATCTTCTGCATTTCTGAACTTGCCACCTTTATTCCTGTACTTTATAATGGTGCTTGCTGTTCTGCGGGGAAGGCCTAGTTTTAGCCAGCCAGCCTCATCCAAATAGTTTGGATCAAAATAAAATAACGAGTGGGTCTTTACAATCTGCTCATCTGTGAAGTTATCATCTTCTTCTCCGAAAGTCTTTGGGCTTTTTGGTTGTTTTGAAATAGCCTCCTGTAGATCCTGCTTAGCGGAAACTGATATTTTTTTTGAAGGAAATAAATTAGGCAAGGCAATAAACCCAATCATGACAACTGCCAGGATAATAAATGCGATGCGTTCTTTCTTTGAGAAAGTGAGATAGTCTTTTATCCAACTCATACAAATGATTTTATATGCTGCAAACGAATCCATCGTATGCAAGTTTTCGATGCTGTGGAAGCACCTCATTTGTGGGTTGGTGTTTACCTAACTGATGGCTGATGTGAGTGAAATATGCTTCAGGAATCTTGAGCTCATCTACCAGTTCTACGGCTTCATCCAGTGTAAAATGAGAAATATGCTTATTCTTTCTCAGTGCGTTCAATACCAGTACTTTTGAGCCTCTGATCTTTTCCTTTTCTTCTTCATCTATCCTGTTAGCATCTGTAATATATGTAAAATCTCCAAAGCGATATCCATATACAGGCATTTTATGGTGCCATACTAAAATTGGCGTGACAGGCACATCGCCGATGAAAAAAGGTTGTTCATCAATAGTGACCAATTCGATCTCCGGTATGCCAGGGTATTTTTTTTCAGAAAAAGCATAATAAAAATCTCTTCGTAAGGCTTCTTCTGTCAGCGTATTTGCATATACCTGCATCGGTTTCTGCATAAAGAAATTATAAGCTCTTACATCATCCAGCCCAGCAATATGATCTTTGTGAGGATGCGTAAACAATATTGCATCTAAATGCCGGATGTTTAACCTAAGCATCTGGTACCTGAAATCAGGTGTGGTGTCAACGACAATGGTTGTCTTTGGCGATTGAATAAGGATACTACTGCGAAGCCTTTTGTCTTTTGAATCAGTGGATTGGCAAACCGTACAGTCACATCCGATCATTGGGATCCCTGTACTGGTACCGGTCCCTAAAAAAGTTATGGTAAGAGGAGGAAAAGACACAATCCAAAGCTAAGAGATTAATGGATTGTGAAAAAGCATGTTTAATCTTTCAGCTCCAGCGAATTCTTCATTACGTCTTCGTACAGCTTCTGTGATTCTAATGTGAGTTTATCAAATTCAATATTCAATTGCGGGATCAACTCAACCAACGTATTGATGCGGCCTTCAACGTTCAGAAACTTATTCAATACAACTATTTTCTTTTGCTCAAGAATGCAATATCCACTTTGAAAAGTTCCTCTTTCATATCGAATGCTGTATTCAGATTCACCAAGGATATCCTGTAATTTATCTAAGGTCGATTGCGTGTACTTCATATCGGTAATCGTTACACAAATTTAAACTTAACAGCCCCGTTGGCGCTATTAATTATTCACAATTCACATTGTTATTTGCTCTCCATCTTCACTACAGGAACAATCATTTCTTCCAGGCTCACTCCTCCATGCTGAAAGGTATTTCGATAGTAGTTTACATAATGATTATAATTGTTTGGGTAACAGAGATAACCATCCTCTTTTGCAAAAATGAATGACGAATTCACCGTAGGTACAGGAAGCCCGGCCTCCCGTGGATCTTTAAATGCAAGAACCTCCTTTGCATCATAATTCAAATTACGTCCATGTTTATATCTAAGGTTAGTAGTGGTTTGCTTGTCGCCGATTACTTTATAAGGTGTTTTCACCCGCACACTCCCATGATCAGTAGCTAAAATAAGTTTGATCTTTTTATCAGCTATTTTCTTTAAAGCCTGGTTTAAGGGGCTATGCTCAAACCAACTCTTCGTTATACTTCGATAGCTTATCTCATCACTTGCTAATTCCTTCAGCACTTCCATTTCTGTTCTGGCATGGCTTAGCATATCTACAAAGTTGTAGATGATGATGTTGATGTCATTATTCAAAAGATTATGAATATTGTTTACTAACTGTTGCCCGTCATGATGATTCACCACTTTAGTATAGCTGTACTTGAGGTTGTCTTTTTTCAACCTTTTTAACTGCGCTTTAAAAAAATCATCTTCGTATAAATTCTTTCCTCCTTCGTCATCATCATTTTTCCATTGAACAGGAAAACTCTTTTCTATATCTACGGGCAACATACCCGCACATATAGCATTCCGGCTGTATTGTGTTGCAGTAGGAAGGATACTGTAGAAAGTTTCTTCTTCTAATATTCTGAAATTTTCTGCGAACAGCGGCTGAATTGTTTTCCATTGATCAAAACGAAGGTTATCTATCAATATAAAAAATGTAGAAGTTCCTTTCTCAACATGCGGTAATACTTTAAACTGAAAAAGATTATGGCTCATGATAGGGCTTTCTGCACTTTTTGGATTCACCCATTTCGCATAATTCTTCGAGACGAATTTGAAGAACTCGGTATTAGCCTCCTGTTTTTGCGAACTCAATACTTCCTGCATTTCAGGACTGTCGCTTTTTTCCATTTCCAATTCCCAATACACTAATTTCTTATAGATATCCATCCACCCATTGTAATCGGGGTTGCTATTGAGCGCCATAAATAGATTGCGGAACTGCTGCTGATATGCTGTTGTTGTTTTCTCAGCAACAAGTCGTCTGTTGTCTATAATCTTCTTTAAACTCAATAACACCTGGTTGGGGTTAACCGGCTTAATAAGGTAATCAGTGATTTGACTGCCGATAGCATCGTCCATCAAATTCTCCGTTTCGTTTTTAGTGATCAGCACTACGGGTATTGAACCATTCACTTCTTTTATCCTTGATAAAGTTTCTAGCCCGGTAATACCCGGCATTGTTTCATCAAGTAACACTACATCTATAGGGTTATCCTTTACGAATTCAACCGCATCAAATCCATTAGTGAGGGTTTGTACTTCATAACCTTTATTTTCTAAAAATAATTTTTGAGATTGAAGACTTTCGATCTCGTCATCTACCCATAGGATTTTTGCTGCAGACATAAGTTTGTGGTTTATTTTTTACCAGCTTAGATCATGAATTTAGCTATCGTTGCGTCGCACACGTGTACTTTCTTATCATTATTCAGCAAGCAAACATATCAGCAATAATTCATCCGAAAAAGTAAGAGTAGAGATGCGTCAAATATTTGTATTTGGTGAGTTCTATCCGAATGTACAGTGTAGTTGAATAGGTTATGTATATATGATAGTTGTTTAACAAAACAGCAACTATACAAGCATAAAAAAAACCTGCTGAGCAGGTCTTCTGATCGGTTATTGTGACGTTTATCTTCTGATAGTGATCTTCGTTCCGTTAGGAATAAGATTGTAAAACTGGGTAACATGCTCATTTTTCATGCTCACACAACCTAATGTCCAGTTCTGGAATTGATCGATAGCAAAATCCTCTCTGGGCCATGTACCGTGCACACCGATCGCTCCACCGATCTTTGCACTTTTAGGAATAATTCCGGCAGCTTTTCTTTGATTAAATTTTTGAATACTCTCCTTGGTTGGATAATTTATAAGCATGAACCTGCACCATTTTTCATGCACTCTTTTGTTTATAATTTGAAATGTTCCTTCAGGAGTTCTTCGATCGCCTTCCATCAATTTATCTCCAAGATCATTATTGCCAAAGACCACAGGGTACGTTATAAGCCATCCATCATCATCGTACACATTCAATTCGTAATCGCTTTTGTCAACTATAATATAATAGCTGCCTTTTGCATAATGCTTAATAAAGGAAGTATTTGTTACAAACAACAACGCCACCAGGGCAATAGTGCTGATCTTGGAACGCATAGGTAAACTGAATTTTAAAAAACAACGGAAAAATAAAAAGAAGATTTTCTGGGTTTTTTGCTTTCACAAAAGTTTACATGCAATGCAAAAGTTTTGTTACGGCTGGTTTTACCTTCCAATTATTTTTCTGCGAACAGGAAAGCAAGAAGCGTGCAATTGCCTTTATAGCTACATAAATTTTTTTAGTGTAAGCTGATTTTAATGCGGACGAAGAGAATTCAGTCTTCAATACAATAAAAAAGCCCCTGGAGAACCAGGAGCTGTAATGCACATGAGAAAACTATATAGTATAGGAATGAACTATAGTTACCAGTTACTTAATCTAAATCCTACGGCATATGGGAATTGCTTTAATCCTCTTTCATGCAATGCATTAAAGCTGTAGCTGCCATATATGCGCACCGGGCCAAGGCCTAATTCACCAATTGCTGCCACTCTCCATTTGTCCAGGTCAAAATCTCCTTTTACTTTTTGTTTGCCCCTCGAATCGCTCACCTGCTTGGTGTGGCTACCTACTAAATATCCTGCACTCAGGCCTGCACTAAAGCTGAATCCTTTTTTGCGATCAGGCATTGTGTTTACATTTAGCATGAATGGTACAGTGAGATATCCGGCATAAAGCTTATTCTTTTCAAAACTCACTGTATCTCTGAAAATATAAGCAGGTGTTTTATGATAGGAGATATTACTTTCATATCGGAAGTTATACATCTCTAAACCTAAGCCGTATTTCAGGTTCAAAACATGTTTTGCTATATTGATCTTTTGCATAAAGAACCAAAGGTTTACGTTAGAAGTTTTGCCGGTCCTGAGTTTGAGATCAGATTTGCCGGCAGGATTCACAAGATATCCTGAAGCTACAGCCTGGGTATAGTCCGTTTCGTCTCTCCAATTGGCAAAACCGATATCCAGTATTCCATAATTGATGCTGGAATGCTTCCTTCTTTTTCTATTGCTAATGCGAATTACATTACCATTATCATCTTTGGTAGTATCGTAAGAACTGTGTTCAGATCTTGCTTTGTTCTTTTTAATGATAGTGAAATTGCCTACTTTAATAGTATCTACTTTTTGCGATGTCGTATCCTGGGCAAACAGGCTACCTGCAGCTAACACAGCTGCCACACTTACTATGAACTTTTTCATGAGAATGATTTTGATGGGTTACTTTAAACTATTGATCTCTACGTTGGCAACTTGCAGCTTGCCGTCTTCGGGTTTAACTTTATTGGTAAGCAACCTGCCTGCTTTTCTAAAGAAGCCACGCAGTTTGTCTTTATTAATTTGAACTGATCCAAGCAGCAATGTTTTTTTATCATCTTCCTCATCTACATCCAACTCATCAGAAAATGCTGCAGGTTTTACTTCAAAGCTCTCATCATTATCTGCATTCGGAACTACTTTCGAAGAATAAGGCTCATCACTTGAAATACTTATATTATCTACGTTAGGTAATGTAATTCCAACATTGCTTTTCACTTCTTCACCTGGGTATGTTGCAGCGATCGTTCTTTGTTCTGCTCTAGCCGCTTTGTTGTTTAACGATGCAAGGTTTTCTTTAGTTACACCTGGTAGTAATTCGGTTTTGTTATCTTTTGTTAAAGGAATGAACTGATCGCTTTTACTTGTAGCAATATCATCTTTTTGGTCAGCGAGGTCTTGGCTGACTGCCAGGTTTTCTTGTGGCTTATCTTTTTGCTGAATCGGTGATTTTACTTCAGTTGACGGATTTACCGATGCAGTTTCGTTTTTGTTAGATAGCGCTGAATCATCCCTGAGTACCCAAACCAAAGCAATTACGCCGACCAATACAGCCGCTGCTAAAGAAGCCCAGCGATAATTCATTGGAATAACAACCGGTCTTCTCTTTTCTTCTTTCTTGTAGAGGGAGCCTTTATCAACGAAGGCAATATTTTCTTTTGGTAAGATTGTTTGCTTCAATAAAGTGAACTCATCTTGTAGTTGCGGATGTTGTAGAACAAAAGTTTCTACTTCTTCTCTTTGAACAAATGAAAGCTCGTTATCGATATACAGGCAGAAATATTCCTCGTAGTTAGTAAGATTTATGCCTGAATCAGTTTTGAACAAAGCCTTTTTATCAACGAAAACAATATGCTCGGGTTGAAGAACGGTTTGCTGTAGTAAATCCAGTTCTTCTTTCACATCAGGATTTTGCTGCAGGAAATGCTCAACCGCCTGCTGCTCTTCGGACGATAATTCACCATCGATGTACAGCATCAGGAATTCTTCGTAATTGTATCGGTTGATGTTCATTTTTATATTACGTTTTCAGGACTCACTAAATAATTTTTCAGCGCCAATCTTGCCCTGTGCAAATACACCTTCACCTGGCTTTCTGTTAATCCCATGATCTTGCCGATCTCTTCATAAGTATAGCCTTCATAATCTTTCAGCATTACCAGGCTTTTCTGAGTTTCACTTAACCTGTTCAATGCTTCCATCAATATCTTCTTCGTGTTACTGTTCCTGTTTTCATGCTGTACTTTCACCTCTGCACTAAATTCATCTTTCAGTTGAACTCTTTTGTTTTTCCTCAGGTGGTCGATCATTTGATTATAAGCCACAGTAAATAAATATGATTTGGACTTGGCATTTTCTACCACATCCCTGTTTCTCCAGAGTTTTTCAAAAGCAGTTTGTACTATATCTCTTGCATCTTCCTCGTGCCTGAGGTTCTTCACTATAAAGCGAAAAACATTATCAGCATGAAGATTAACGCAGTCGTTATACTCTCTTTCTGTCATTGGTTGGGGTTATATCGGGTGTTTGCTTGTAAGTTCAACGCAATCAGCCTGTAAAAGTTACACACAAAGAAAAAAAATCCCGCCGAGAGGCGGGAGAATTATTTATGAGAACATGAGCCGGGATATAGGATCCCAGTAGGGGAATTGTGAATCCGCCTTACGGGGTTTGCTTTTCTCCTTCACCTTACAACATATAGGCTTAACACATTGATCGTTAGATGGCTTTCCCTTTAAGGAAAGAGCTACAACAGAGGCTGCAACTAAAATAAACAGTATAAGTAAGCGCTTCATAAGCAGTGATTTCAAAAAGTATAACGAAGGTAAAAGTGAATAGGTTACAGCTTTAGCCCCAAAATTTTCTTGGCAAAGCCTTAACAAAGAAGTTGAGATAACAGGTAACAAAAAAGCCTCCCGGAGAGGAGGCTTTCTTAAATGCTTTACAAGAACTATCTTAATTTGTGTACGTAGTCATTGCTGAGAAACTGCTTTTTTACATCCCTAAGATCACGCTGGATGCTTGCATCAACTTTGTTATTATTGAACTCCAAAACAAAGCCGCCGATGAGATCTTCGTCAACCTTCGTATCCAGTTCAACCTGGCCTAAACCTCCCTCTAAGATCATTTTTCTTGTGATGTCCTTTTTTAATTCTTCAGAAATTTCTACAGCAGTAGTCAGTTTCACTTTATTGATACCCTTTATTGTATTGTACTGATCTATAAATGCATTTACAATCTCTGGCAATGCATTTTCTCTCCCTTTGATCACCAGGAGCCTGGTGAAAGCTGCAGTAAGATCACTCACTTTTCCTTTGGTAACAGCATCCAGGATAGCCTGCTTTTTATCTGCTTTTATTATCGGACTTTTTAACAGAGCCACGAATTCGCGGCTTTGCTTTGTTGCCATCTGCAGATATTTCATATCGTTATAAACAGCTTCTAACTGACCTTTTTCTGTTGCAAGGTCAATGATGCTTTTAGCGTAACGATGTCCTAAACGTGGGCTTACCATAATATTAATTCAGTTTTACGTCACCTGCCAATTGAGAAATGTACTTTTCCTGTTCAGCTTTATTGCTGAGTTCCTTGCGAAGGATCTTTTCAGACACTTCGATCACCAGGTTGCCAAGCTGGTTCTTTACTTCAACAAGTGCGGCATTCTTTTGTTGGTTGATCGCATGCTGTGCATCAGAAACGATCCTGTCGTACTCGCTTTTTGCTTTGTCTTTTGCATCAGCGATCATTTTGTCGGCAGTTTCTTTAGCTTCTTTGATCATCACTGCTCTTTCTTCTCTTGCTTTAGCCATTAACGTCTCGTTCTCATTTTTGAGTTGGGCCATCTCTGTTTTTACTTTCTCTGCAGTAGCAATGGCATCAGCAATGCCTTGCTCTCTTTCTTTCAATCCTTTAATGATAGCAGGCCAGGCAAACTTTGCAAGAATGAAAAACACGATTCCAAAAGCAAGGAGCGTCCAAATGATCAACCCCGGGTCTGGTGTAAGAAGTTCCATAGTATCAATTTGATATTTCGATAATGTGTTAATATGATAATGATGACGGGATCACTATCGCTTTATTATAGTTCAGCTTGTCTTGATGAATAGAATTGTTGCTGTACAAGAGTGCGACGCAACAGGAGACTCAACAAAGAGCAGAAGCTGGGATCATAATAAAAGAACTAAAAATACTGCACCCATTGCCCTGTGCTTTGAATGCAGTAATGTGGTTACAATGATTAAAGAACCATTGCCAAGAAGCCTACGATGATCGCAAACAGTGCAGCACCTTCTACAAGGGCAGCAGCCAGGATCATGTTAGCACGGATATCGTTCATAGCTTCTGGCTGACGAGCGATAGACTCTACCGCACCTTTACCAATCTGGCCAATACCGATACCAGCACCGATTGCTGCTAAACCTGCACCAATTGCACCACCTGCGTTAGCTGTACCTGTATCTACAGCATCCACACCAGCTTGCAAAATTGTCATTACTTCCATGTTGTTGTATTTATAGTTAAAAAACTCTGTGATTATACGATTACTTCTTCTCCGTGATGGTCTCCACCTTCAAAAGCCTGCCCGATGAACACAGCTGTAAGATTTGTGAAGATGAAAGCCTGGAGGAAAGCAACTAAAACCTCAATAAAATATATGAACACAGTAAAAGCAATTGAAACCGGAGCTGCACCCCAGCCTGCTGCTTTACTGATTCCGCCGAAAATGAAAATGAGCGAGATCAAACAAATGATGATGATGTGACCGGCTACCATGTTTGCAAAAAGCCTTATGATCAATGCAAATGGCTTGATGAACACACTCAAAAATTCTACGAGAATAAGAATTGGTTTTACAAACCCAGGAACACCCGGAGGATTGAAGATGTGACCCCAGAAATGTGAGTTTGTACTGGCAAGAATCACTACAAAGGAGATAATTCCGAGTACAAAAGTAAAGGTGATATTCCCAGTTACGTTAGCCGTTCCCGGTATTAATCCAAACAGGTTTGGAATAAGTATAAAGAAGAACACAGTTAATAAGTAAGGAAGGTATTTTTCATACTTATGACCAAGATTAGGTTTCGCCACTTCATCACGAACAAAAGTGATAACAGGCTCCAGTAAACTTTGTTTTCCTTTAGGAGCCGTTCTAACGCCTTGTCCTTTTTTGTAGGCTTTAGCGATAGACAACATTAACCAAACAAGAACGATCATAGCGATCATCATCTGGAAAACGTTTCTTGTAATAGATAGGTCAATGAGTTTTACACTTTCATCGATTCCGCCGTTCTCGGTGATGGCAACGATCTTTCCTTTTTCATTCAGCATGTATCCATTGTAAGGCTTATGGCCATGCTCGAATTTTGAAGACATGAAAACATCTAAACCTCTTTGAGAAGAGTAAAGGATCACAGGTAAAGGAATGGAAACAGGATGTTTCTCGCCGTTGCTTTCGAAATCTGTGATGTGATATTCATGCGCATCTAGGATGTGTCCAAAGATCACTTTAGAAGCATCAAACTTTTTTTCACCTTCTGCATGATGACCTGCATCGGGATGATCAGGTACTTGTTTCTTCTCCACTTCAGCATCATCACCTTTCTTTTCACTATGTTCCTGTGCGGAAACCGTGAATGTACTGAGTATAAAAAACAGGCTGAAAACCGCTGCCAGTACTGATTTTGAGCTTCTTACTACCATACCCCTTCTGAAATTTGCGGCAAAGATAGGGGTATGAGAATTATTATCACTATGGAATTGCAATTGCTTTTCAAGCGTGCAGCATTCTTTTTTTTGGCATCTTAGGTTCTGCCTGAGGTCTGGGTTTGCTCTGGTTTTACTCTGCTTGGCCACCCAGCTATAACATGGCCGAGCTCTCCGTGAGACCCATCAGCAAAGTATAAGGCAGACTCGAAGCATATTCACAACAGAAAGGTAAGAGACAGCTATTGAATATGCTTTCAACTGTGTCTTCTTATGGGTATTTACCGCTACGTTAATTCCGTTTTTAAGAACACCGTTAAGCCTTATGTACTGAAAAACAAGGCATGGCAAACAGTTTGTAAATGTTCATTGCTTAAATCTTTGATATGCGAGTTAAAAAAGAAGGTTTTCCTGTAGTAGTACAGGCATATGAATCAGTAACCAGCAAACCGGATCATTTTATTGCTGAGCAAGTAGTGTACAGCCAGTTAGAGGTGGATACTTTCACTGCTCGCTACGCAGGTAAGTTAATAAGGCAAAGACCTCTTACTTCAGCGGAATTGAACCGCCAGACAGGAACTGCTAAGCCAAAAAGAAGAAGAAGCGCACTAGGCGTGATCGTTTTGATATTATTGATATTAGCGATCCTGATTTTTATTGGATTTGCCACAGGCTGGATACAGCAGAACCTGGGAATAGATTTAATGGTACTTCCAAAAACATTCCTGACATTGGTTATATAGGTTATATAAAAAACAAAAGGCTCTGATAATCTCAGAGCCTTTTATATTGTTTCAAAAAGAACTATTTCTTATATCCACTCATTAATCCTCTCGCCATCTCAACCATTTTGTTCAATCCATCTTCAGGTAAATTACCTTTTTTGAATTCAGCGAGAACATCTGGTAATTTGTTTTCCATTTCAGTTAAGAAATGACTTTCAAATTCTCTCACCTTGTTCACAGGTACATCTCTTAATAAACCTTGTGTTCCAAGATAAATGATGGCTACCTGCTTTTCTACAGAGAATGGTGTATACTGAGGCTGCTTAAGAATTTCCACGTTTCTTGCACCTTTATCAATTACTGATTTGGTTGCGGCATCAAGGTCACCACCAAACTTAGAAAACGCTTCAAGTTCACGATACAAAGCTTGGTCAAGTTTCAATGTACCCGCCACCTTCTTCATCGATTTGATCTGAGCGTTACCACCCACACGGCTTACAGAGATACCTACGTTGATCGCAGGACGGATACCGGCGTTGAAGAGGTTACCTTCAAGGAAGATCTGTCCGTCGGTGATAGAGATCACGTTTGTAGGGATATAAGCAGATACGTCACCCGCCTGTGTTTCAATGATCGGCAACGCCGTTAAAGAACCACCACCTTTAGCAAGGTGCCTGATACTTTCAGGAAGATCATTCATATTCTTTGCAACATCATCATTGGCAATAACCTTCGCGGCTCTTTCCAGCAAACGGCTATGCAGATAGAATACATCACCCGGATAAGCCTCACGTCCTGGAGGTCTTCTCAACAATAACGATACTTCACGGTAAGCTACGGCTTGCTTAGAAAGATCATCATAAACGATCAACGCTGGTCTTCCGGTATCGCGGAAAAATTCACCGATTGCAGCACCCGCAAAAGGAGCGTAGAACTGTTGAGGTGCAGGATCAGAAGCAGAAGCCGCAACAATGGTAGTATATTTCATCGCACCGTTATCTTCTAAAGTCTTCATGATACCAGCAATGGTAGAAGCTTTCTGACCGATGGCAACATATATACAATAAACAGGTTTTCCTGCTTCGTAAAATTCTTTTTGATTGATGATGGTATCGATACAGATAGCAGTCTTACCGGTTTGGCGGTCACCAATAACCAATTCTCTTTGTCCACGGCCAACCGGGATCATCGCATCGATCGCTTTGATACCTGTTTGTAATGGTTCTTTTACCGGCTCACGATAGATAACCCCCGGCGCTTTTCTTTCCAAAGGCATTTCATATAATTCACCGGCGATAGGGCCTTTACCATCTATGGGCTCACCTAATGTATTGATAACACGTCCTACAAGACCTTCACCTACTTTAATAGATGCGATCTGGCCTGTACGACGAACGCTTGCAC
>JAEZDC010000036.1 GCA_023429825.1 Bacteroidota bacterium
TAATGAAGGTGCGTTTTATGCAGGTAGCGGTACAGCAAACCCATTTGCAATGGTTTGGAGAGCTAAGCCATATGAAAACCCTTACCGTGCAGATGGTACGCTTATTTGGGGAGCATCGACTTCTGCAAATCCGAGAGCTATCGGTAACCTTATCGAGAGGTCAAATAATTCAACCTGGGAGGACAGACAATTCAAAGCTAATGGCGGATTAACGCTAGCTTATAAGCTGCTTCCTTCATTAACAGTGAAGAATACAACCGGGGTTGACTTTACAGGCAACTATGGTCAAGGATGGATCAATGCCAATTCTTACGTTGGTTCATTACAAACGTTCCAGTCAGGTTATTTGAACGAGTCTTCGGTATTTAGGACTCAACTAATCAATACATCAGCCGCTATCTTCAATAAAAGATTTGCAGAAAAGCATGATGTGGAGGTTGGAGCTTTCTTCGAAGCTATCAGAGCTTACAACAAGCTTATGGGCGTTACAGTCTATAACTTAGATCCTCGCTTGGGAGCTACAGGCCAGGGAGCCGGAACGTTGCCTACAGGTGGAGCTGCAACAATGGCTCAAAACGGAAGTAGTGCACAATCTGGCTTTGGTATCAGATCTTATTTCGCTTATGGACGCTATACTTTCAACAATAAGTATACACTGAATGCGAATATCAGGCGTGATGGTACTTCCAGAATTCTGAAAGAAGAAAACCAAGAGATCACTACTTGGTCTGCTGGTGCTTCATGGGATGTAATGAGAGAATCATTCATGCAAAAGCAGAATATTCTTACAGACCTAAGATTAAGAGTGAACTATGGACAAGTTCCCGATATCAATAGTATCCCTACTGGTGGTAACTACGGTGTAGGAAGTAATTTTTATGCTATTGGAAGGTATTTAGGAGCACAGTTACCTGCATTTGTATCAACAGCCTATGCTGGGTCATCTATTACAGGTAGCGCACCTACTGCTGCAAATCCAGATCTAAAAATGGAAACGGTAAGCAAATGGAACGTGGGCGTGGAGTTAGGAGCATGGAAGAACAGAGTAAGACTTACTGTAGAAGCTTATAGAAATTTAACGAAAGATCTATTTGTTAGCCAGGCGTTACCAGCAACTTCTGGTTTCGGAGGAAGTTCTTTAATCGTGAACGCAGGTACAATGTCTAATAAAGGACTTGAATTTGACCTCACTTTAGATGTAGTGAAAAACAGGAATGTAGATGTTACATTGAAAGCCAATCACTCTATCAACGTGAATAAGATTGAAGACTTAGGTAGCGTAACTGAATATACATCTGGTACTGGTATCATCAAAGAAGGTTTACCTTATGGTCAACACTATTCTTACTGGTATTTAGGTGCTGATCCTGCTACAGGGCGCCCAATGTACAAAAAGCCAGATGGTACTACAACTACCAATATCAATGAAGCTGGCCAGTTCCATGAGTTTGGAACCTGGATGCCAAAGCACGTAGGTGGTTTTTCTCTAGACGTTCGCTATCAGAGAGTAACATTAAGTGCATTCTTCTCTTACCAGTTTGATGTAATGCGTTATAACAACATCCAAAACTGGGTTACGCAAGGTGATGCTACTTATACAGGTGCAGTAACTCAAAGCAGACGATTACTTACTGAGCAATGGCAAAAGCCTGGTGATGTGAAGATGATCCAGTCTCCTGCATTCAGCAGACAGTTCACATCTTTTGATATTACTGATGCTAAGTTCTTACGTTTTAGAAACCTCACAATCGGCTACAATATCCCAGAGATCAATGCTGGTAAAACAAGACTTATCAGATCTGGTAGATTCTATGTACAAGGTCAGAACCTTTGGATATGGAGCCCATGGAGTGGATTAGATCCTGAAGATGACAACAATATCAGTCTTGCAGAATTCCCTAATCCAAGAGCGGTAGTAGTAGGTCTTGAGATCAATTTCTAATTTTCAAATCTGTAAAACAAATGAGAAGAAATAAAATTTTAATAATCGTAGCCGCTTTTTTTGCATTCTCCTCTTGCAAAAAATTACTTGAAGTTCAGGAGACTGACTTAATAGCGGGCTCAACTGCTCTTAAAACGGTGACGTATGTAGAGCAAGCGGTCATTGGTGCATATGCTGCAATGGGTATCGAGATGGATATATTGTTAAATGCAGTATTTGCAGACGAGGTAGCAAAAGCGGAGTTTTATAATGCTGTAACTACACATGAATGGCAATACGGCCCGGCTGATGTAGGTTTAAGAGATAACTACACTGCCATTAATCCACTTTACACGATAGTTAACAGGGCCAACGTTGTGCTGGCAGCACTTCCTAATGCAGATTCTACAAAAGCAGGTGATAATGTTAAGAAAGAACGCTTAAGAGGCGAGGCTTTATTCCAAAGAGCATGGGGCCATTTCCAGCTTTTCCGCTATTATTCTGGTAACTATGATGCAAATGGTTTAGGTATGCCATACATGGAGTCTTCAACGATAGTACCTACACCCAGAATCAAAATGGGTGAATACTTCCAGAAGATCAATGCAGACCTGGCCGCGGCGAAGAACTTAGTTCCTTCTACATTAACTGATGTTAATAGGGCTAACAAAATTGCTGTAGCTGGATTACAGGCTAGGGTAGCTTTATATATGAGAGACTGGGCAAATGCTGAGGCATTTGCTACCGAATATATTACTGCTATTCCATTATCTCCTCGTGCTAGCTTCACTGGAATATGGACTGATGCTAATACTAACGAGGTTGCATTCCGCTTGCCTCGCACAGCTACTATTGGCGGTCGTATTGGTTCACTCTTCAGAGCAACTTCTGCAAGTGCTACTGGTGGAGGTATTGGTCTTGTGACCTGGAAGCCATCTGAAAAGCTTTGGTCTAGTTATGATCAAACAAATGATATCAGATTCTCTGCTTATTTCAAAGATGAGCCTATCCTTGCTGCTGCGGGACGCCCTTCGAGATTAGTAGCTAAGTATGCAGGTACCGGATATGCAACGGCTAGTGAGAATGTGAACAACGCAAAAGTTTTAAGGACAGGTGAAATGTACCTCATTCGTGCCGAAGCACGCGCTGAACAAAACAGGTTCAGTGGAGCTAACAGTGCGGAAAGCGACATCAATACACTTCGTGCTGCAAGAATCAACGGGTACACTCCTGTAACATTCGCCTCTGCAGCTGCGGCAATCGACGCTATCATGCTTGAGCGCTTTAAAGAGCTAGCTTATGAAGGTCACAGGTTCTTCGATCTTAAGCGAAGAAATCTTCCTGTTAGCCGTTTAGCAGCCGACGCTCCAAGTTCAGCTGGTACAACATTGCCGGCTGGTAACTTCAGGTTTGTTTTGCCTATTCCTCTTCCTGAGATAACTGCAAATCCAATGATGGAGCAGAATCCAGGATATCAATAATGGATAAGGTATAAGTATAAAAAAAGAGAGCTGTTCGAATGAACAGCTCTCTTTTTTATGGTATGATAATTATTTTAAAACTTCAGCTAACTTTTTCTCCAGCGCTTCTCCGTACAAACCAGAGGCAATGATCTTCCCTGCAGGATCAACAAGTACATTAAAAGGAATAGAATTAAACTGGTAAGTCTTCACTACTTCACTATCCCAATATTTTAAATCGCTTACGTGGTTCCATGTAAGCTGATCTTTTGAAATTGCTTCTGTCCATTTACTTTTTTCTTCGTCTAATGATACCCCGAGAATGGTGAAATTTTTATCTTTAAATCTGTTGAAGGCCTTTACCACATTTGGATTTTCTCTTCTGCATGGTGCACACCAACTAGCCCAAAAATCTACCAAAACATATTTTCCTTTAAGAGAATTTAAAGACAGGGTTGGTCCCTGAGGTGTTGGCAGATCTATTCCTGGAGCCTGCTTATTTAATAGCGTATAAGGTGCTTCATGGCTTTGCTGGGCCATTTGTACTGCCATGGCACTTTTTAGCTTGGCTAAACCGCTGTGCTCTTTAAATCTGTTAGCAGCATTATCTACCATCGCTTTGATCTCATCAGGCATAAACATTTGAGTGCCGAATCGCCCTATCGCAAAATAAATTGCAGCAGGGCTATTGCTCCTGGTGATAAACTTTTTTACTTCATCTTTCATTAATTCAAGTTGTCGTGAACGTTGCCCTCTCATAGCAGTAACTAAGCTGTCATTTCCAGGCATTGTAATAATTGAGTCGATTCCTTGGCCCATCTCATTAATCTTATTCGCATGCTTCAGGTAAATATCAAAAAGATCGTGTATGTCTTCAGACGCTGTAGAACCTTGTACACTATACTCTCTAAATTTATTGATATCGATATTTACACGTATGCTTTTCCCGTCATTCACCAACAGAACTTCGCCACCCTGTTCAAGTGCAAGGCGATACAGCCCTTCTTCTTTAGCCATGGATCGTAAAAGAAATGTTCCGTCCTTTTTTAAAGTAGCAGAATCAACGATCAGTGGATTTTCCCCTGCAAATGGAATTTCCTGTAAGAAAATTTTTTGAGGCTGTGTATTACTGATCTTTCCGCTTACAGTAAATGCACCATACTTTTTCTGCTCGCATGAAATGAGTGTTACAATTCCCAATACAGCTATTATCGCTTTTTTCATTTTATAGATAGTTTATGAATTCAGTTTTTTCTGTAGTAGATCACTCACAAGTTTAGGATCAGCCTTTCCCTTACTGAGTTTTTTTACTTCACCGACAAACAAGCCAAGTAGCCCTTTCTTACCCTTCTTGTATTGTTCAACCTTATCAGGCATTGTATTGATGGCTATATCTACCCAATTTTCTACTTCATTCAGATCGCTAACCTGTAGCATGTTCATTTCATTAAGCAGATCATAAGGTGATTTGCCTCTTTCGATCACTAGCGGAAGCACTTTTGACGACGCAACAGAGAAGCTAACCTTGCCGGCATCAGTCAACTCTATCAATTCTGCAAGAAGGGCAGTCAAATTTTGTAAATCCTCGAATGATAGATTTCTTTCGTTCAGATATTGTTTTACTGGCCCTGTCATCCAATTAGCAACTGCTTTATAATTTTTTGTGTATTGAATCACCGCTTCGAAAAAGTTAACCCTTGATCTATCATCGGTAAGTTGTATAGCGTCATATTCGCTCAGCCCGAATTCGTATTGGTATCGTTCTAAAACTTTCTGCGGTAGGGCAGGGAGAGAAGCTTTGATTGATTTACAGTAGTCATCCGTAACTATGAAAGGGGCAAGATCGGGGTCGGGGAAATAACGATAGTCATTTGCTTCCTCTTTATCTCTTAATGCAAAAGTTGTATCAGTTGTTGCATCAAAGCTCCTAGTTTGCTGTATTATTTTTTCACCATCCTCTGCTAGCTTTATCATTCTGTCAACCTCAACTTCAATAGCCTTTTTTACATTACGTATCGAATTAAGATTCTTCACTTCTACTTTCGTTCCCAATTGAGTTGTTCCTTTCACCCGTATAGAAATATTAGCATCACATCTTAAGCTACCTTCTTCCATATTTCCATCGCAGATACCCAACCATCGAACCAGCTTTCTAATCGTAACCAGGTATTCGTAGGCCTCTTCCCCTGAATGGATGCAAGGTTCTGTAACGATCTCTATTAATGGGGTTCCTGCTCTATTATAATCCAGGCATGTGAAGTGTTCATCAGCATCATGGATACTTTTGCCTGCATCTTCTTCGAGGTGTATCCTGTTCAGCTGAACCTGCTTTCTTTCGCCCTTTATTTTTATTTCAACAAAGCCGCCTTTACAAATAGGGTTGGTATGCTGGGAAATCTGGTAACCTTTGGGTAGATCTGGATAGAAGTAATTCTTTCTTGCGAAATAATTATACGATTCAATTTCACAATTACACGCTAAACCCATTTTTATTGCGTACTCAATAGCTTTATTGTTTGTACGTGGTAAGGTGCCCGGATGCCCAAGGCTGATAACGCTGACCTGCGTGTTAGCGGGGGCACCAAACAAAAAGCTATCACCACAAAAAAGTTTACTTTCAGTTGAAAGCTGTGCATGCACCTCCAGTCCTATAACAGCTTCGTATTTATTATTAATCGACATCAACGGCAAAAATAACTATGCCTTTCTGTATTGCCTGTGGGTTTTGTGTAATTAATCTGATCCTTCAGGAATTATTCTTTTTAACTGCAGGTTGGAGACTGGAGAAACTATCAGCGGAAACTTCTCAATAGTTACATTACTGGGGTCAAGACCAAAGCCTCTTTCTTCACTGAGGCTGATGTCTTTTAGCCAGAAGTAGAATTTCATGATAATCTTTTCTATGAATGGAAGTTCATTATCCTGGCTAAGGTATTTTTCCATCACTACGAACTGAAAATCGCCTACCACGTTATTTCTTTCGAGGCTCTCGTACCGGCTTGTGATATTCACTTCTTTATTGGCAACAAGATCAGCTACAACCTTTCTGAACATTAAGTTAATGCGATGCTCCACTCTAAACCCTAAACGAAATTCTACTCTGATAATATCGTTAGGAATAATATGCTCAACAATATATTCTGAGGTATATGGATCATCTAAAACATCCACATGAACAAACCAATATATGTCTGCTCTTTTGGGTTTTTTATTAAGTATAGAATAAATAATCTTGTGTTCAATCTCTTTAGGATTGTTGGCGCTCGTCATATACAC
>JAEZDC010000110.1 GCA_023429825.1 Bacteroidota bacterium
GTGATGTACTAATCGTTGACAAAAGCCTGAAGGCCACGAATGGAAAAGTGATCGTTGCGGCAGTCAATGGCGAGTTGGTCGTTCGTCGTTTTAAACAGGATATTAAAGGACTTAAGCTCGTTGCAGAAAATCCCCGCTACGAAGACATCGAGATCGGTGAATTCACACAATTCAGCCCGTTTGGGTTGGTCACCTGTGTGATACACATTCTCGAAAAAGGCTTACTCGATAATCACAAACCCACAAAGAACAAGAAGAAGTTTTATTGACCCAGCTTCACTGCTACTATTAAACTTCTGTTGCGTCGCACTCTTGTACGTTCAGTTCATTACTGGGCAGATGGAGTTTACGCAAAGGCGCAAAGTAATCAAGACGCAAAGTGTTTAGCGCCTTTGCTCCTTAGCGTCTTTGCGTGAAATTTTAAATGGTGCCATTGTTCCGAACGAGGAAGTGCTTGCGACGCAACAGGCGATGCCATGAAATGCCTTAGCTGGTATCAACAAATAAATCTCGTGTATGAAAGCAATTGTGGATTGTAATTCTTTTTACTGCTCCTGCGAAAGAGTATTTCGCCCGGACCTGGCAGAGAAACCTGTTATTGTACTCAGCAATAACGATGGTTGTATTATTTCTATCAGCAACGAAGCAAAAGCGCATGGGATCAGCATGGCCATTCCTTACTATATGGCGAGGGATACAATCAAAGAACATGGTATAGAAACGTTTTCATCCAACTATAACCTGTATGGAGACCTTAGCAGAAGAGTAATGGATACATTGAAAGAATTAGCAGGCGAAGAAAATGTAGAAGTGTATTCTGTGGATGAAGCTTTCATTGATCTTACACATTTCCCCCCGGAATGTTTGCATGAAATCGCCCTGCAAATAAGAGAGACGGTAGAGCAATGGACAGGCGTTTCTGTTTCTGTTGGTGTAGGCAAAACAAAAGTGCTTTCTAAAGTGGCCAATCGACTGGCGAAGAAATTAAAACTTGCTTCGAAAACAATGGTATTAGATACCGATGAAGCTTCTGCAGATGCACTACAAAAAACTTTAGTGGGAGATATATGGGGCGTTGGTCGTCGTTACGCAAAAAAATTAAATGAATGCAACATCCACACTGCATGGGAACTAAAACACATGAGCGAAGAGTGGGCAAGGGCTAATCTTGGTGGCGTGGTGGGTGTGAGGCTCATACAGGAGCTGAATGGCAAGGAAACAATAGATATGGAAAAGCAACTCACAAATAAAAAAATGATTGCTACTACAAGGATGTTTGGGGAAGCAGTGAGTGATCTGAAAGATATAAAAGAGGCCGTTGCTACCTATACTACGAGAGCTGCCGAAAAGCTAAGAAGGCAAAACAGTGCCGCAGGTGTGATTGGTGTGTTCGTGGTGCCCAAACAAAAAAGCGGTACTGAAGAGTATAAGCATGGCGGTTACCCGAGAAGCCGGTATGCAGTATTGCCATCACCCACTTCATTAACGCACGAACTCATTAAGCCTGCCATTGAAATGGCAGAGCAGGTTTTCAGAGAGGGAGAACGGTACAGCAAAGCCGGAGTTACACTCAGTGGTTTAGTGCCTGATGCATCTATCCAGGGAAACTTGTTCAAGACTGCAAACAATCAGAACAGGTGGTTAATGGAAATGCTGGACAATATCAACTTCAGCATGAGAGATGATATCATCAAATACGCCGCAGCGGGGGTAGATAAGAATTGGAAGATGCGGCAGGATTTCAGAAGTCCACGTTACACTACGAGATGGGATGAATTATGTGAAGTGAAATAAAATGAAAACATTATGAATGAACATCAGCAAGACGATAAACAACCAAACGTCAACGATTATATTAAAGGAAGAGGTGCACAATTCAATACACCCAATAAGTTTCTCAAGAACCAAAAAGTAAGAGAACATATTGAAGGTATTGATGATTGGTCTGAACCAAATGTAGAAACACAGTACATCATCGATCATGCAAAAGGAATAGTGAACAAAGTTGATAGTCCGGATGTGGGCATGTGGTACAGCATGAATCCTTACCAGGGCTGTGAACATGGTTGCATTTACTGTTATGCAAGAAACAGCTTTGAATACTGGGGCTGGAGTGCAGGAATTGATTTTGAAAGAAAAATCATCGTCAAAAAAAATGCACCTGAATTACTGCGAAAGTTTTTGATGAATCCTAAATGGGAGTGTGTGCCCATAGGTTTAAGCGGTAATACGGATTGTTATCAACCCGCAGAAAAAAAATTCAGGATCACAAGAGGATTACTTGAAGTGTGTAATGAATTCAATCAACCTGTTGGGATGATCACCAAGAATGCAGGCATGTTACGGGATAAAGACCTCCTCGGAGAAATGGGAAAGAAGAATATTGTTTCCATTCTCGTTTCTATCACATCTTTCAATGAAGATTTACGCAGAGTTATGGAGCCGAGAACTACTACCGGCAAACAAAGATTGAAGTTGATAGAAGAAATGGCTAAAGAAGGAGTTACGATGGGTGTAATGCTAGGTCCTATGATACCAGGATTGAATGAACATGAAATGCACGACATCATAAAAGCGGCAAGTAATGCTGGAGCAACTTTTTCGGCTTACACCTATATCAGGTTAAATGGTGCCATCAAACTATTATTTCATGATTGGCTGTACAAAAATTTTCCAGATCGTGCAGATAAAGTGTGGCACATGATCGAAGGCAGTCATAACGGTAAAGTGAATGACAGTCGCTGGGGAGTAAGGATGCGAGGCGAGGGAAACATTGCGGAAATGGTCGCGATGCAATATCGCAAGTACACAAATAAGTACGGGTTAAATCATGAAAGATTAGGATTGGATTGTTCGCTGTTTAGAAGACCGGGTGAGCAGGGGAAATTATTTTAAGTAAAGCCATCCATCAAAATGATTTCTTCACACTGCTTTCTTTCATACATTTATCTCAAACAATGTTATGAGATATATTATTCTTGTTATGGCTTTTGCTTCTGCAATCGCTTGTCAAAATGCAGGAGATACTACTGCATCTAATGACTCAGCGACTTATGTCAGCCAGCGTTTAGCTTCTTACGCTCCTGTACAACTTACTGCAGATCTTTCGCAACTCGGAGATAGCGATCGAAAAGTAATTCCGTTGCTGATACAGGCAGCACAGATCATGGATAGCCTTTTTTGGTTACAGAGTTATGGCAACCCAGACAGCTTACTCAATAGTATTACAGATGAAAAGACGAAGCAATTTGTAAGGATAAACTACGGCCCGTGGGATAGACTGAACAACGATACCCCTTTTGTTGCCGGTGTAGGAAAGAAACCAGAAACAGCTAATTTCTATCCGCATGATATGACGAAAGAAGAATTAGAAAAAAGTGATGTAAAGGATAAAGAGGGATTATACTCCATCGTTAGAAGAGATACCGCAGGAAAATTATACTCGATACCCTACCACGAGGCTTACAAGGAGCCATTACAAAGAGCTGCTTCTTTATTGAAACAGGCATCACAGCTTGCAACTGAACCCGAGTTAAAAAAATATCTTTCACTTCGTGCAGATGCTTTGATCACTGATCAGTACACTGAATCCGATATTGCCTGGATGGATATGAAGAACAATAGCCTTGATATTATCATCGGTCCAATCGAGAGTTACGAAGACAAGCTGTACAATCGCAGAACATCTTATGAAGCGTATGTGTTGGTGAAAGACAAAGAGTGGAGCCAGCGTCTTGAGAAATATGTTGCGATGTTACCGGAGCTGCAGCAGGGCTTACCAGTTGATGCTAAATACAAAGCGGAACAGCCGGGCACTTCATCTCAACTGGCAGCTTATGATATTGTTTACTACGCCGGTGACTGCAACGCCGGAAGCAAAACTATTGCTGTGAATTTGCCAAACGATGAAGAGTTGCAGAAGACAAAAGGCACACGTCGCTCACAATTAAAAAATGCAATGAAGGCAAAATTCGATAAGATATTAGCGCCCATTGCGAATGAATTCATCGATCCCTCGCAGGTAAACCAGGTACAGTTTGATGCTTTCTTTTCGAACGTTATGTTTCATGAAGTAGCCCATGGTTTAGGCATCAAGAACACGATCGCAGGTAAAGGAACTGTTCGCAGTTCATTACAGGAACAAAGTTCATGGTTAGAAGAAGCCAAAGCGGATATCCTTGGATTGTATATGGTGAGTAAGCTTGTAGAAAAAGGCGAATTACAAGGGCCTATAGAAAACTACTACACCACCTTCATGGCGGGTATTTTGAGAAGCGTGCGATTTGGTGCCAGTTCTGCTCATGGTAAAGCCAACATGCTTGCGTTTAATTTCTTCCAGGAGAAAGGTGCTTTCGAAAAAACTCAGGAAGGAAAGTATAAAGTGAATTATGAAAAATTCAGAACGGCAATGAATGACCTCAGTAATCTTATACTCACTTTGCAGGGTAACGGAGATAAAGATGCGGTTGCAAAGCTTCAGCAGGAGAAAGGGATTGTGAAGCCTGATCTTAAAGCAGACCTGGATCAACTGCAGAAAAAAGGAATACCTGTAGATATCACTTTCCAGCAAGGTGTTGATGTATTAAAGCTGAAGTAAGAAGCCATATCTTCTAAACCATTGCCAGCAAGGGTTTCAGAAGAATAAAAACTTTGGTGCAAAAATATTTTTAAAAATAATTTGGCAGCAAGAGAAAAATAATTACACCTTTGCAACGCAAATAAAAATTAAAAACAGCAACATGCTTAACCAGATATCAAATATCAAAACAGCAAAATGGTTTAGTCCATTAGTGGATTTTACCAATGGCGGGGCATGTAAAGCTGTGTGTTGATACAACAAAAACTAACAAGCTAAAAAGCCCCGCAGCAAACTGTGGGGCTTTTGTTTTAGCAGTTGAAATAAGTTCGGATGAGGAGTGTGTAAAAACAAGCACTCAGCATCTGTAAGAACAGAAAAATGAAAACAATGCAGGCAACGATAAGGATACATAGCAGCAAAGCCAAATCGCATCTCTGTTCAGAGTTGGATAGTAATCGCTTTGACTTTGGTGTGGGAATATCATATCCATATATACGACCGTGTAATAAACGAATTAGTTAAACTCTAACTAGTGAGGTATAGGCCCGGTCAGAATTTCTGAACCGGGCTTTTTATTACCAGTAAAAAGAAAAAAATAAAATGAATTAAAAGGAGGTGCTTATGTTAATGATGTATATAATATTATCCTTCATTTTAGTAAGGATTGTATTAATAATAATGGAAAATGTGAATCTTCCATCTTTCAGCATGAGGTTGTTCAGGAAAAAAGTTTATACTAACGGAATTTTTGTAAACAGCTTCATTGATAGCAGAATGCTGTTTGCTATGAGATTCAACAAGCTTCCGAACGTAGCAGTGATTACACAAGTTGACGCTACACAAGCGTATGCCTTGATAACCGAAAAATTGAATACCGACGTAGTAGATATATTTCAAACCAATATGTTCGACTACGAGGAAAGCAGGATGTCCTTTACTATGACCATCCTTGTACTGGCGAATAGCAGGATGATTGAGATCGGAAATGGTTATGTAGAAGTAATGTACGCAAGTAGTGATTACGCTTTTGCTCAGAACCTGCTACAGGAATTGGCAACCTGCAGAATCGTTGAAACTGTTGAAGTAGTAAAATCTCCTACCATCATCGGCTTCGCAAGAAATGCAGCAATGAATTAAAACTTAGAACAATTATTGTAAACATACCACAGGGTGAGCAATGCAACCCCCTGTGGTTTTAATCGAAACAAATGGCAAAGAAATTATCTATACGTGGCAAAGACATAAGAGCGATCGGTTTTCCCGAAGGACCGGTTGTCTCTGTTGCCATTAATACAATGGAAAAACATTACAAGCATCATTCTTTAGAAGATGCCATCCAAGTGCTCAAAGAAGTTTTAGAAAGCCCGGCAACATTTGCAGAAGATGAGATACTCGGCAATATTGCGAAGATGCTGATCCCTAAAGCTGCAGATACTGCAGAGAGTGTAGGCGAAGTATCGCTCAATAAAGAGGGAGTGCACTTCAATGTATTCGGAAGAGAATTCATTGAAGAAGGTGCCATGCACCAGATGTACCAGGCCGCTAAACTGCCGATAAGTGTTGCAGGTGCACTAATGCCTGATGCACATCATGGATATGGCTTACCTATTGGTGGTGTATTGGCAACGGAGAATGCGATCATACCTTATGGCGTAGGAGTGGATATCGGGTGCAGGATGTGCCTCTCGATCTTCGACATCGATCCTAAAGATCTCGTACAACGTGAAGCTTATTTTACAAGAGAGCTGAATGAAGCAACACTCTTCGGCGGTGGAAAAGAATTCAAATCAACTACTGACCATGAAGTACTGGATAACGAACTTTTCTATCGATTGCCTTTACTGAAAGGTCTGCATGGAAAAGCAGCAAAGCAATTGGGCTCTTCTGGTTCAGGTAATCACTTTGTAGAGTTTGGTATTGTTGAGATCAGTGATAAAGATGAAGTGTTAGGTGTGCAGCCAGGAAAATATCTTGGGTTGTTATCTCATAGCGGTTCAAGAGCACTGGGTGCAAACATTGCACAGCATTACACCAAACTTGCAAAGGCAAAAAGAAAACTGCCCGGTGAAGCAAACAATCTTGCTTGGTTCTTACTGAACGAAGAAGAAGGTTGGGAATACTGGTTGAGTATGAATCTTGCAGGGGATTATGCATCCGCATGTCATCATGTGATACATGCGAAAATCGCAAAGCAGCTTGGACGCAAGCCGCTGAAAATGGTAGAGAACCATCACAATTTTGCGTGGAAAGAAGTGTGGGATGGAAAAGAAGTGATCGTTCATCGCAAAGGTGCAACACCTGCAGGAAAAGATGTACTTGGTATCATCCCCGGCAGTATGACAGCTCCGGGGTTCATTGTAAAAGGTAAAGGCGAAATTGCATCTATCAATTCTGCATCGCATGGTGCCGGAAGACAGATGAGCCGTACACAAGCGCTTAGCAAGATCACGCACAATGCATTGAAAAATGAATTGGAGAAACATAATGTAAAATTGTTAGGGGGTGGATTAGATGAAGCTCCGTTCGCTTACAAAGACATTCATAGCGTAATGAATGCGCAGCAGCACCTGGTAGATACAGTGGGATTGTTTTATCCTAAGATCGTAAAGATGGACGGAGGTTCACCTAAGCAGTGGAAGAATAAAAAAGGGGAAGACCTGTTAGGAGAATAATTCGCGGGTTATTATGATTTCAGGTGTTCGCGTTGTAATTTGTTGGATCAACAAAACAACAACGCTTTGAAAAAGATCCTTATTATTTTCATGTTGCTGGGTGGAGTATTAAGCGCAACTGCACAATCAAACCCAGACAAGGCATTGCCAGAGGAGCCTAAAAAAGAAAAACTCAACAATTCAGCAATCTGGATAGCGGTGGGCGTAGTGATATTTGTTTCAGTGATCGCCGCCAGGAATCGCAGGAGAAGGAACTAACTGTTTTGTATACAGAAAAGGATCTATCTGCTTTTTCTTCTTCAGTAAATAAAAATTGAGGAGCATAGCACTGAGCATCGGGAAGAAGTATACAAAAATGAAAACGAGATAAGAACCTGTTCTGAATTGTTGATCCCCTGTTTGTTGAAATACACCATTCCCGATCGGACCTTGCGAGAAAATTAAATTCTGGGAGACGTTCCAGCCAAGATGAATGGCACACGGCACATA
>JAEZDC010000088.1 GCA_023429825.1 Bacteroidota bacterium
ACCTGTCGTGTTAACTCCTTTTCTGTCTCTTTTTGTAAGGTGATATCCCGGCAAATACCATTCAGGTAAAGTTGATTGCCTTCATCATCGCATATCAATCTTCCTCTTGCATGCAGCACTCTTTCTCTATGGGTGTGAGGGTTGCTTACCCTGTACTCAGCCTGGTATTCTTCATTATTGTCTAAAGCATATTGCACCGCTGCGGCAATTGTAGCCTGGTCTTTTTCATCAATACGGCTGATTATATTTTCCAAACTGGTTCCGTCAGCAGGCAGGCCAAACCATTTGATGATGGGTTCATCATAGGTGACATGATTGTTCCTGAGATTGATCTGCCATGTGCCTAAGCCACCCATCTCAATCGCTGTCTTCAAAGTTTGCTGTGCAGATGAAAGGTTCTTCTTGGCTGAAACCAATTCTGTTACTTCGGCTGCAGTGTTCATCACACCATATATTTCCCCGCTCTCATTTTTAAGCGGTGTATAGCTGAAGTTCCAATAAGTGGTGGTTAATTTTCCATCTCTCATTAAATCAACCCGCTCTTCTATTGCTTCGTATGCGATCCCGGAAGTATACACATTATCAAGAATATCGTAAAAAGGTTGTCCTTCTAATTCCGGTAGTGCTTCCCTGAATGTTTTACCTATAACAGATTTGTCTTTTTCCCATGCCTTAAGAATAGCAGCATTCGCAGTTTGTATTCTCATTTCTCTGCCTACATAAATTCCAATGGGCATAGGTGAATTCAATACGAAGCTTTTAAACTTCTCTTCACTTTTTTCTGCTTTTTTTCTTGCTTTTACCAGTTCAGTTACATCAACAGCATGCACAAATATCCCTTCTATTTTTCCATTGGAATTCCTGATAGGTTGGTATGTAAAATTGAAGTAACCATCTTCCAATGTACCATTGTCGCCTCTATCTAACTGCACCAAAAGTTCGTTGCCAAAAAAAGGCTCGCCTGTTTCATATACCTTGTCTAACAATTCAAAGATCCCCTGCCCGTGCAACTCAGGAAGTGCTTCCCTTACCGTTTTACCGATCACTTTCCTATCGGAGCCAATTGCCTTCATGTAAAGCGGATTTGCGAGTTCATATACATGTTCTGGACCTCTCATTACGCTTACCATAGCGGGAGCGTTCATAAGTAAGTTGTAAAAACGGTGCTTTTCTTCAGCTAACTTCAGATTGGTTATTTGCTCTGTCTCTAATAAAACTCTTTTTTGCTCTTCTGCTTTTGCCCATTCAATAGCAATTACAGTGGTGTTAGAAATAAGGCGAATGATCTGCAGATCGTGTGGAGAAGGTTTTTTAGGATGCCTGTAATACATGGCAAACGTACCAAGTACATTACCTTCTTTCGTGATAAGGGGAGTTGACCAGCATGCAGCGAGGCCATACCTGGATGCAAGTGATCTAAAGTCCTTCCATAAAGGATCTGTTGCAATATCTTCTGCTATCACTTGTTGCTTTGTATATGCTGCGGTGCCGCATGAGCCGATATTCGGTCCGATTGTGATTCCATGGATAGCATTATTATAATCTTCAGGAAGTGAGGGTGCGGCGCCATGTAATAATTTTTGTCCATTATAGTTAGTGAGAAGAATAGAAGCTAATACGCCATCTTTACTTTCCTTTTCAGCCCAGAATATAATTTCATTAAGGATAGTTTTCAGATCTACACCTTTTGAGATCATCTCAAGTATCTTACCCTGTCCTTCTATAAGTTGCTCCAGGTGCTCAAACCTTTCGAAGAATGGATCATGCTTCTTATGTAACGGCTCTTCAACAATGGGGTTCATCTAAATACGTTTGAAGATGGTAATAAAGTGCTGTATGCAGCAAAAATGCATCCAATCAAAAGACTGCTTCTATTTGCGTGATTCAATAGCTAAGGATGGAGAAAACAAATTAATTCAACGCAGTGCTTGCTGTGAAGATTCAAACATTGTGGAGGAAAGACCACATTTATACCCTGCTAGTAAAAAAGTACTACCATGAATAAGACAAATACCAGGATATAGAATACAACTTCTTCCTTTGCTTCGTATGATCTCTGCATAAAGGTCCTGTTTGTAGTATTAATGTTCAAATACTGTGCTGAAACAGCATTTACTACTCACATATTACCCTCAGCCTAATTCAATAAAGAAACTGGTGCCTTTACCTTCTATTGATTCAAACCAGATCTTGCCTTCGTGGGCTTCAACGATGTGTTTACAAATTGAAAGACCCAAGCCATAAGGTTTTTCTCCGGCAGTGCCTTTTCGTTTAGCCTGCGTGAACATATCAAAGACCCTGGGCTGGAGTGTTTCGGGAATACCAATGCCCTGATCGATCACTGCGATAGTTACTTTGTTGGCAGCATCAATTACTCTTATGTTGATCTCGGCCCCTATCGTACTGAATTTAATTGCATTAGTAATAAGGTTGGTGATCACTCTCCAAATCTTCTCTTCGTTGATCGATACCATTTTTTTTTCAGGAAGAAGATGAAGTGAAATAACCTGTTCCTTTTCGGCAGCTTTGAATTTTAATACTTCAGCACAGTCATGTACCAGTTGATTGATATCAACAGGGGCTTTTGCGAGAGCCGTTTCCTCGCCAGATGTAGCTTCCAGAATTTCGCTGATCAGGTTAAGAGAATTATTTGCAGATGTTTTGATCAACTCGGTCATTTCAATCCTGGTGGATTCATCCTTATCTCTCAGCAAAATATCAGTCAGCATGGAGATCGCTGCTATTGGCGTTCGAAGATCATGTGCTACTACACGAAGTATGCGTTGCTGTTCGTGATTTTTTTCCTCCAGTGTCAGCAGCATTTGCTCCAACTGCTCTTTCTGTACGTTGATCTGCTCATTTAATTGCTTTTGAGCATAAAGATTTAGTTTTGACCTTTTCAGATTCTGTAAAATGATCGCCACGATGATGCTACCCAGGATTACCGTTATAAAGAAAATTACTAACGTCAGGTTCTTTATCTGGTTTCTCTTTTTTAATTCTTCAATGGAATACCGGTCTTCAAGCATTTTTATCTGGCGACTGAGATCCGTTGATTTAAGCTTGTTGCTTTCCATTTCAGCAGAATCACTCATTGCTGTAAATCTTGTAAGGTGCTCGTATGCTTTTGTAGCATCGGATATTCTGTTATAATACTTCCAAAGCATCCTGTTCATCCGCATTTCAGCTTCCCGGTTTTGGAGTTGGTAAATACTGGCCTGCGCCTGCTGTAATATCACAGCCATGCTATCTATTTTATTCTCCAGGTAATAAACATCTGCAAGTTTCAGCAAGCTAAATTGTGCATCAGTGTTATCATATCCTTTCTGGCTGTTTACCTCTATGCTGCTTATTAAAAGTGATTTAGCTGTGGCAAGATCATCACGGGCAATGTAAATACTTGCCAGATTACCATTAACAACCGCTTTTGCTACGTCATTCAGTTGAGGACTAAATGGAGCACGGCTGTCAATAAATTGCAGTGCCTTTTGATAATAAAATAAAGCACTGTCTAACATTCCAGCTTGGAAATAACCCAAACCAGTATTATTTAAAAGCTGCTGTAAACGGTAAAATCTGCCGAAATCAATTCCGCAGGTAGAAGATTCTGCAAAAGACTGTTTAAAGTTTTCTGCAGCTTCTTTGTATCTCGACTGTTTATACAGGATCATCCCTAACCTGAAACTGTATTCTCCTAATGTGCAGGAGTCAAGGTCAGTTTTACCTGCTAGCCTGGCCTGGTAATAATGTGTATAGGCCTCATCATAATTTCCTGCTTTAAACAGTACGTCACCTTTAGAATAATTAGCGAGTGCATATTCCTGGTTATATTTTTCTTTATGCTGCTCTACCACATACATCATACTATCGGCATAGAGGCTTGCTTTTTTAGGGTCATTGGTGCGGTTGTGAAAGATGTCGCATTTAAATCCGTATACTTTAAACCTTTCCTCTACGGTTAGGTTTTTTCCGGAGATTGCAGAATCAATAAATTTTATTGCTTTGGGTATATCGCCATTCGAGGTAACAGAAGCTGCATTGATGATAGAATCTATATGAATTGATTCTTTATCGTCAAAATGTGTATGTTCATCTTTACATGAGACGAACAAAAAGGCAGCGATTACAAATAGGTAGCAGACAGGTACAAATACTTTCATTGGGGTGGGGCTAATCAGCCGCAGGCAAGTTAAAACTTTAATTGCTTCAATAAAATTGAGTGGATGAGTAAAACCTTAAAATTGTGATTGAGTGAGGAGCAGTAGGATACTTATTTGATTTTATTGTAATCGTTGAATAAAAAAGCTCCGATAACGGAGCTTAAGAATGTTGAATAATGGAATTCCATCTATGCTGGTCCGGTTCGATACCCTTTCTGACATTCTCCAACTTCGTTTTTAAACTGAACATGATGCTTTTATCAGAATAAGGTGGCAGGTGGTGATCTATGTCATCGATCCCAATTGTTGCGATCGGGGCTACCACTGCAGCCGTGCCTGCACCAAAAGCTTCGGTGATCGTTTTATTGAAAAAAGCAAGTTGAATTTCTTTAACACTGACTGGTCTTTCTTCAACCTCCAATCCCATTTCCCCCGCAAGCTGCAACAGAGCGTCTCTGGTAACGCCATCAAGGATCGAATCCGATAATGCAGGTGTAATGATCTTATTTCCTAAAACGAACATCACATTCATTGTGCCGGACTCTTCAATGTATTCGTGTGTTATTCCATCCGTCCATAATACCTGGTCGTACCCCTGTTTCTTCGCTTCCTGCGTTGGGTAAAATGAAGCGCCATAGTTGCCTGCACATTTCGCATAGCCTGTTCCACCTTTCACTGCCCTTACATAATTACGCTCCACTTTCACTTTTATGGGTTGAGGATATATAAGGGATACAGGGCCGGTGATGATCATGAAATTATACTTTTCACTTATTTTCACACCCATCTTTGATTCTGTCGCAAAAACAAAAGGCCGGATGTATAAAGCTGTGTCTTTTGCAGCGGGCACCCAGCTTCTATCAAGGTCTATTAGTTGGTATAATGCATCAGTAAAAAGATCTTTTGGTATGGTGGGCATGCACATTCTCTCCAAAGAAATATTAAGGCGCTCCCAATGTTTATCCAACCTGAAAATATTAATGCTGCCATCATCCATTCTAAAAGCTTTCATTCCCTCAAATACTGATTGTCCATAATGCAGCGCCAAAGCTGCAGGACTAATCTGGATATCACCAAACGGAAGAATAGACGGCGTTTGCCATTCACTATTTTCATATTTACACATGAACATATGATCGCTCATGTATTTGCCAAAGCCCGGGTTGTTGAGATCAGCTTCTGATACTTTTGATTGGATTATTGTTCTTGTTCTAATTTCTGCGATCGCTTCCATGTTTATTGATTATGTGGTTCAGGAATATTGTTGAGTTGGATCTCCATTTTTATGTCAGAGCGTTTGTATACTGTATTGCCAATAGGTATCTCTTTAAAACCGATCTTTTTATACATGATGATCGCACCTTCCAAAGCAGTGTTAGAGTATAAGATCACTTTTGTTGCACCCAGTTCTCTTGCCCTTTCAAAAGATGCATAGCTCAACGCTTCAGCAATGCCCCTTCTCCTGTAACCCTCGTCAACCGCCATCTTAGTGAACTCATACACTTCTTCGTTCACTTTTTTGAGTGCAACGGTGCCGGCAACGACGCCATTGTAAGTTGCCATGAGTATAGCACCTCCTTCCCCGATGATCGCTTCTGCAGGATTTTCCAACACATATTTATCAATATCCTCGAGCCAGAAATATTTTTCTATCCACGCCTTATTGAAACGTTCAAAATATGGCTGGTGTTCAGGTTTATATTCAACGATCTCTATCATGCCTGTTGTTTTTTAAATTCTTTGTTTACCACATATACACCTGCAACTGTTATTAAAGTGCCAATGATCACGTTGATGCTCATCTTCTCATTTAGTAACAGCCATCCGCAGACAACTGCTACGATGGGATTAATGTATGCATATACTGATACCTGGGTTGGCGGAAGTTTACTCACTGCAAATACATAAGCGGAGTAGGCGAGTAATGAGCCGATAATGATCAGGTACACTAAGCTGAGCAAAGCATCAGAATCAACGGTGGCCAGGTCAACATATTTTCCCGATGCATAGCAAACGATCAACATAATGATCCCCGCGATCAGCATCTGCAGCCCGACGGCAAATAAAATGGGAACTGCGTTCTTCTTTTTTGAAGTATATACTGTACCGAAGCTCCAACTGATCGTTGCTATGACGGCTAAACCCACCCCGAAAGCAAATCCTGGATTGAATAATTGTTGCAGGTATTCGTAGAAGATGGTGGTGATGCCTGCAAATCCTATGATTAAGCCGGCGATCATCCATCTTGTAAATCTTGCGTACTTCAATAATATAATACTGAAGATGGCGATGAATAACGGTACTAGTCCGGCGATGATAGCACCCAATCCACTGCTGATGTATTCCATCGACCATGTAAGCAATCCGTTACTGATGCATAGCAAAAAGAAACCCTGCACTGCGATATGTTTCAGGGAACGCAGGCCAGGTAGTTTAGCTCCTTTGCTGATGAACCAAAGCACCAGGATTGACCCTGAAATAAATTGCCTTACACCCGCAACATATAGCCCAGGTATCTGTTGAGCGCTGATCTTTGCTGCTAAATAAGTGGTGCCCCAGAAGAAACTCACCAATGCCAATGCGATGTACGCTTTTCTTAACTCTTTCATGATGCTGATGGATTGATAAAACAAAAATCACCAGAAAATGTAGTATGAAACAGTTTCAGTTTTTTTAATTTTGACTGTATCAGATAAAAAACTCTACTATGGGAAAGCTGTTAGCATCAAAGCCGGATCACAAGTATTTACAGGTAGCTGAAGGCATCGAGAAAATGATACATGATGATATACTACAAATAGGTGATAAGCTTCCTTCAGTTCGTGTATTGAGTGATGAATACGGGATAAGTATGGGCACAGCTTTTCAAGCCTATTATCATTTGGAAGGAAAGGGATTGATAGAAGCACGACCGAAAAGTGGTTACTATGTTCGCTTCAATCATAAACGTTTTCCAGATGTGCCGAAGACAGTACAACCTGTGATCACTGCACAAAATGTGAGTGTGAAAGAGATGATCGCTGCAGTCTATAAAAATCTTACTGCAAAAGATATTATCAATTTTTCTTTGGCAGCTCCATCAATTGATCTGTTGCCTGCTGCCAAGTTGAACAAATCCATTGTGCATGCACTGCGTTCTTCAAAAACACATTGCCTCAATTATGAGAATATCCAGGGTAATGAAGAATTGCGTAAGCAAATAGCAAAGCTTTGTTTTAACTGGGGTGGCAGAGTTGATCCAGACGAAATAGTTGTTACAGCAGGTTGTATGGAAGCGATCGTTATGTGTTTGAAAGCAGTGACCGGGACGGGAGATACTGTTGCAATAGAAAGCCCTACATACTTTGGCATATTTCAAATAATGGAAAGCCTTGGTTTAAAAGTGATCGAGATACCAACGGATGCTACCACGGGGATCAGGTTAGATGAGTTTGAAAAAGCGATCAAAAAGTTCAATATCAAAGCATGTGTGTTTGTTCCCAACTTCAATAATCCGTTAGGCAGTTGCATGCCTGATGAGAATAAGAAAAAGTTGGTAGAGATCATTACTAGATATGAAGTGCCATTGATCGAAGATGATATCTACGGAGAGCTTTACTTTGGTAAGCATCGTCCAAAAACGTGTAAGGGATATGATAAAGAAGGCTGGGTGTTACAATGTGCATCGATCTCAAAATCTTTGGCGCCAGGGTACAGGATAGGAAGGTGCCTTCCGGGAAAGTTTACAGAAGAGGTAAAGCGATTGAAGTTGATCCATAACATCAGCACCAATACACTCACTCAAGTTGCTATCGCACATTTTTTAAGTATAGGCCGATATGAATATCATTTAAAGAATCTACGCAAAGCCTTACATACCCAATGTCTGCGTTATGTGCAGGGTATAAGAGAATATTTTCCTGAAGGAGTGAAGGTGAGCCGGCCTACGGGTGGTTTTGTTCTTTGGATAGAACTGCCAAAAGAGATCAGTACATATAAACTGTACCAGGAAGCAATGAAGTACAACATCTCTATTTCGCCGGGACCTATCTTTTCATCGCAGGGCAATTACGGTAATTGTATGCGTATAGGTTACGGAAGAAAATACGATAAGGATGTGGAGTATTGTTTCAAGGTGCTGGGAGAACTGATCAGGAAAATGCTAAGACGGTAAATGCTATAAAAAAAGAACACCAGGAATAGTTCTTAAAACTTTGCCTGGTGCTATTCAAAACTTGTAGAATGATAGCCAAAGAGCTATCCGTATCCTGAACAAGCCGATGATACTTTATTAGTGCATATTATATGCCACAGTTTTTTAAACGTACGCTATGGTTCACTCAGCGATGGTTGATGAAAGAATTCCTCAATTATACGCTCACATTGAAATCTCTTAACGCATCATTCAGACTGGTCTTAAGGTCTGTCGAAGGTTTTCTCTTGCCAATGATCAATGCGCAGCCTACACCGAATTCCCCTGCAGGAAATTTCTTATTATAACTACCGGGAATCACAACACTTCTTGCAGGTACACGGCCTTTCATTTCAACAGGTGTATCACCGCTTACATCGATGATCTTTGTTGATTGCGTTAATACCACATTTGCACCCAACACTGCTTCCTTCTCTACAATCACTCCTTCAACAACTATACATCTGCTCCCGATAAAACATCCATCTTCCACAATTACAGGTGAAGCCTGCAATGGTTCCAGGACTCCCCCGATACCAACACCGCCACTCAGGTGAACGCCTTTACCTATCTGTGCACAACTGCCTACTGTTGCCCATGTATCCACCATCGTTCCTTCATCTACATACGCACCGATGTTTACATAGCTGGGCATCAGCACAACGTTCTTCGCCAGGTATGCACCATATCTTGCTACTGCATGCGGTACTGCTCTCACACCAAGTGATGCATAATCTTTTTTCAATAACATTTTATCATAGAATTCAAATGGTGCTAAATCCCATGTCTGCATTTGCTGTATTCCGAAATACATCAATATCGCCTGTTTCACCCATTCATTCACCTGCCATCCGCCATCAGAAGGTGATGCTGTTCTCAATCTTCCTTTATCCACTTCTTCGATCACTGCTCTTACTGCATCAGTGTATCTAGTATCTTTTAAAAGCTCGCGGTTTTCCCATGCTTCCTGTATCAATTGCTGCAATTCCATGTGTAAAATTTCTGCGAATGTAAGTTGATAAAGAAGGTGTATGCAACGTTTTGCGGAATTCTTTTTCAGATAAAAAACTACATCTTAATGAATTATCTAATTAATAAGCTGAAGCTGAATTTACCCACAGTTGTTAAGATTTGTACAACTATGGTAACGGCACAAAAAATGTATGTTTGCCCCGTATGAATTGGAGTGATAGAAAGATACGGATCGCGATTCTTGACCTGTATGCCGGTGAGGCCAACCAGGGTATGCGTTGCATCCGCGAAATATTATTGAATTGGGGAGAGCAGCATCAGTATGATGTTGAGTTCAAAGAATTTGATGTGCGTTTAAAAAATGAAGTACCTGATACATCTTTTGATATATACATTTCTTCAGGTGGTCCCGGTTCTCCTTTAGAAAGTGAAGGCAGCGAATGGGAAAAACATTATTTCGGCTGGCTTGATAAAATTGAGCAATGGAATAATAGTGTGGATCAATATCCAAAGAAACATGTCTTCTTTATTTGCCATAGTTATCAATTGGTCTGTCGTCATTACAAGATAGCTAATGTCTGCAAACGAGTATCTACAGCATTTGGCGTATTCCCGGTACACATGACCGATGAAGGACATTCCGAACCTGTATTCAACGATATGAAAGATCCTTTCTATGCCGTGGATAGCAGGGAGTACCAGGTGATAGAAGCAAATAATGATCGCCTCGCAGAAATGGGCGCATCTGTTTTAGCCATCGAAAAAGAGCGTCCGCATGTGCCATATGAAAGAGCGATAATGGCGGTTCGTTTCAATGAATATTTTATCGGAACACAGTTTCATCCAGAGGCTGATGCTTCAGGTATGAGTTTGTATCTACAGCGTGATGATAAAAAGAAAACCGTGATCGATAATCATGGTGAAGAAAAATGGAGAAGCATGATAGAACAATTGAACGATCCGGATAAGATCATGTGGACCAATAGCCATATCCTTCCTAACTTTTTGAACATGGCAGTGGGAGAGTTAGTAGCTTAGTTAAAATCAAAAAGATATTCAGAATCCGTTCTAATAGGGACGGATTCTTTATTTTAGAAAACTATTTGTGAGCCAGCTGTAGTGCTATCATGGACTTCGGTTGGTCGCATCATTCCGACATAAGTCGGAATCCCGATCTTGTATCGGGACTTGTACGTTCAGAATTCTATTCACCTAATAAGTACCGAATGGTTCCAGCTATACGATCTGTTTTCAACAATAATTTCTCAGAAGAGAGATACCAGGCTTTTTTAAAAGACCTGGATTCCAAACATCCGGGAGCAATTGAATTTCGTGTCGCAGAAACACCAGTGTTTATTGATAAAGAGTTTACAGAGAAAATGATCTCCGCATGTGAAAGCATTGTTGACGTGATCACTCAATATAATTTTAAAGCGCTTACATTAAGAGCTATTCCACCCGATATTAAGGTACCCCATGAAAACGGTCATTCTCATTTCATTGCTTTTGATTTCGGCATCTGTGAAAATGAAAATGGTGAACTGGAACCGCAGTTAATCGAGATGCAGGGATTTCCTACTTTATTTGGATATGAATTGTATTTAGATAAAGTGGTTAGAAACCATTTTGACATTCCAAATAACTATTCTGCTTTTCTTAATGGCAATGATGAAAAGAGTTATATACAATCACTCAAAGAGATCATTCTCGCTGATGAAAAACCAGAGAATGTTATCCTGCTTGAAATAAAGCCACACGAGCAAAAAACAAGGATCGATTTTTATTGTACTGAGGATTATCTCGGTATCAAGCCTGTGTGTATAACGGAGCTGATCAAAGAAGGGAACAAGTTGTACTATTTGAAAGAAGGAAAGAAAACTGAGATCAAACGAATTTATAACCGTGTCATCTTCGATGAGCTGCAACAGCAATCTCCCGAAATACAGGAAAAAGGAAAGTTGTTTTTTGAGGATATAGATGTTCAATGGATACCACATCCGAATTGGTTCTATAGGATCAGTAAGTATACTTTGCCTTATATCCGCCATCCATATGTTCCTAAAACAAGATTCTTAAACGAACAAAGAGATATTCCATCTGATCTTGAGAATTATGTACTGAAACCACTTTTCTCTTTCGCTGGCCAGGGTGTTGTAATTGATGTAACTCCGCAGGACATAGAAAATATTCCTGTTAAGGAACGAAACAATTGGATACTGCAGAAGAAAGTAAAATACGCTGATGTTATTCCCACTCCTGATGGCCCTGCAAAAGCTGAAATAAGAATATTTTATTTCTGGAAAGATGGAGAACCGCGGCCAGTTGCTACAAACAATCTTGCACGTCTCAGCAAAGGAAAAATGATCGGTGTTCGTTACAACAAAGACAAGACTTGGGTGGGAGGAAGCCTCGCTTATTTTGAGCAATAAGCATATCGTTTTGTCGGTACACCCTTTGCATTACTATCAATGGAACAAAGGTTCTACACTTATGTAAACTAATTCACATAGGTGGGATAACTTTTGAATGGAACTTAAGTTATTATTAACGTAGTTTGAATATCAAATGATAGTCATTATTCAGTCTATGATTGAAATGGCTGTCATGAAGAAGCCTATGGTCGAAACCAATGAAATAAAATCTCTCTTTACGCTCATCGACGATCCGGATGAGGAGGTCTACTCGACGGTTTCAGACAAGATCATCGATTACGGTCGTGGCATAATCCCAAACCTCGAAAACCTTTGGGAAACAAATCCCAATGAAGAGGTACAGGAAAGGATTGAAATGCTTATTCACCGGCTTCATTATTCAGACTTGTTCAATGATGTGAAAGATTGGAGAGATAGTGCTTATCATGATCTGCTTTTCGGTTCTCTCCTTGTATCCAAGTTTAAATATCCTGAATTACATACTACTCCTGTTTTGCAGGAGATAGAAAAGATCCGCCGCAATATCTGGCTGGAATTGAATAGCTTTCTCACACCGTTGGAGCAGGCGAATGTGCTAAGCAGTATCGTTTATAATTACTACAACCTGAAAGGCAACGAGGTTAACTACGAACAACCTGACGACTTTTTCATTCATAAAGTGGTGGAGAGCAAAAAGGGAAATACCATTTCCAACGGGATACTATACCAGGTAATGTGCGAGTTGCTCGATATACCTGTGAAGGTGATCAACATACCCAAGCAATTTGTCCTGGCTTTCTTTCACAGCGATTACGACCCGGTTAAACATCCAAACCCACAACAGAAAATTCATTTTTATATTGATTCAGTAAGTGGAGGCATATTCACCAACCGGGAAATAGAACTTTATTTCAAACGTATCTCTGTTCATCCCACACCATCATATTTCAAACCGCTTACACATAAGCGTATCATCCAGATGCTGATCGAAGAATTGGCTAAATGTTACGATAATCCCGAGAGTGATTTCAAGAAAGACGAGCTAATGAAGCTTGCAGCTTTGTTAGAGGATTGAGTTTGCTACACGAACTATTTCTCTTAAACATCAAAAAAGTTTTGGCACTAAGTAGCTGCAACTTTATTTTTGCAGCCCACTAGAAATTAGTGAACAGGATTGACCCATGGTGTAACGGTAGCACTACAGATTTTGGTTCTGTCTGTTAAGGTTCGAATCCTTATGGGTCAACAGAAAACGGATTGAAGTTAAGTTCAATCCGTTTTTATTTTCTCACTGGTGCTCCTTGATCTGCCTGTACAAGTGAGTGACACAACGAAGTTGCCATGAAGTACCGCAGCTGGTCACCCTATCTGCTTAAATAATTGGCTAATAGTCAAATTGGCGAATTGGCTATCGCAACCTTAACTTTTCCCGTCAATTATTTAATACTTTTCAAATCTTTTTGAAATAGCTGAATCCCTTACCTTTGCCGCTCGAAAAAAATCAAAAGCTTTATGGCTGACTTAAGATTACAAAGAAACTTCGGTATTGCCGCTCACATCGATGCAGGTAAGACCACCACTACAGAGCGTATCTTACGCTATACAGGTATGATCCACAAGATCGGTGAGGTGCACGAAGGTGCTGCTACTACCGACTGGATGGAGCAGGAAAAAGAAAGAGGTATCACAATTACCTCTGCAGCCGTAAGCTGCCAGTGGAACTTCCCGACTGTATTGGGAAAGGCAACCGCTGACACTAAAAAATATTATTTCAACATTATCGATACTCCGGGCCACGTTGACTTTACCGTTGAGGTAGAACGTTCAATGCGTGTACTAGATGGTTTGATCGCGTTGTTCTCTGCTGTTGATGGCGTTGAGCCCCAATCAGAAACAGTTTGGCGCCAGGCTAACCGTTATAAAGTACCACGTATCGGTTTCGTAAATAAAATGGACCGTGCCGGTGCTGATTTCTTAATGGTGGTAAACCAGGTGAGAGAAATGCTCGGTGCTAAGGCTGTTCCACTTCAATTACCTATCGGTGCTGAAGATGATTTCCTGGGTGTAGTTGACCTTATCAAAATGAAGGGGATCAAATGGCACATGGAAACAGAAGGAATGACCTTCGATGAAATTCCTGTTCCTGCTGATATGGTGGAAGAGGCAAATCACTGGAGAGCACAGTTGATCGAAGCTGTTGCTGAATACGATGATAAGTTGATGGAGAAATTCTTCGACGATCCGAATACTATTACTGAAGAAGAAGTTCATGAAGCCATCCGTAAGGCAACGATCGATCTTTCCATCGTTCCTATGATGTGTGGTTCTTCATTTAAGAATAAAGGTGTACAGACTGCACTTGATGCGGTTTGCCGTTACCTGCCTTCTCCTGTAGATATCGATGCCATCACAGGTACAGACCCTGATACCGGCAAAGAGATCACCAGGAAGCCAGATGCAAAAGAACCTTTCGCTGCTTTGGCGTTCAAGATCATGACTGACCCTTATGTAGGTCGCCTGGCGTTCTTCAGATGTTATTCTGGTCACTTAGATGCTGGTTCTTATGTTCGTAACATGAGAAGCGGTAAGAACGAGCGTATCAGCCGTATCTTAAAGATGTTCGCTAACAAGCAAAACCCAATTGATTTTATCGAAGCGGGAGATATCGGTGCGGCAGTAGGTTTTAAAGAAATTAAAACAGGAGATACGCTTTGCGATGAGAACCATCCGATCGTATTGGAGAACATGTTCATTCCTGAGCCTGTAATCTCTGTAGCCGTGGAGCCTAAAACACAGGCTGACGTTGACAAGATGGGTATGGCTATCGCTAAGCTAGTGGAAGAAGATCCTACGTTGAGAGTTAAGACTGATGAAGATACTGGCCAGACGATTCTTTCAGGAATGGGAGAGTTGCACCTCGAGATCATCGTTGATCGTATGAGACGTGAATTCAAGGTTGAAGTTAACCAGGGTAATCCGCAGGTAGCTTATAAAGAAGCCTTCGCAAACACGATCGAACACCGGGAAGTGTTGAAAAAGCAGTCTGGTGGTCGTGGTAAGTTCGCCGATATCCAGTTTGAGATCGGGCCTGCTGATAAAGAATGGTTAACTGAAAATCCGGGTAAGCACTTCCAGTGGAAGAATGATATTTTCGGAGGTTCTATTCCTAAGGAATTCCATCCGGCTATTCAAAAAGGATTTGAAACAGCAATGAGCACGGGTGTATTGGCTGGTTACCCGGTTGATAATATGAAAGTGCGTATTTATGATGGTTCATTCCACCAGGTTGACTCTGATGCGATGTCTTTTGAATTGTGTGCTAAGGCTGGCTTTCGTGAAGCTGGCAGAAAAGCAAAACCAACTTTGCTTGAGCCTATTATGAAAGTAGAAGTAGTAACTCCTGATCAATACATGGGTGATGTTACTGGTGACCTTAACCGTCGTCGTGGTATGATGGAAGGCATGGATACAAGAGGTAATGCACAGGTAATCAAAGCAAAAGTGCCGCTTTCTGAGATGTTCGGTTATGTAACACAATTACGTTCAATGTCTTCGGGTCGTGCAACTTCTACTATGGAGTTCTCTCATTACTCACCTGCTCCAAACAATATCGCTGAAGAAGTGATCGCTAAGAGCAAGGGTAAAGTGAAGGTTGAAGAATAATTTGAATTCTTTAGTATAATGAGAATCCCGCCATAAAGGCGGGATTTTTTTATTTATGGATTCCTCATCTATTGGTTTCCAAAAAAACGCTTGACGTTTCACCACTTACAATTTAATCCTTCTCCACGGCAGTGAATAGCGGTTACAATGTATCTTGAAGCGACAGTCAACCCTAAACTACCTGCTATGCAATACGAAGATGACCAGCGAGTCAGGCTATTAACAAGTCTATTTATCAGACTGGTGATATTCACTCTAATAGTCCTTCTTTCAATAACCCTATTCCTAATTCTTTAATCAACCCTTATGTATTCAATCTCGGACTACTTAAAAAGGAGTTATGTATTTGTACGTAACCAGGCTTTTCCATTACACAAACAATTGTCAACCCTGATGCTTTATGCAACTGATCTTTGCAATTCCCGGTGCAAGCATTGTTTAATTTGGGATAAACGACCAATCATTCATTTACCCAAAGAAAAGATCATCGAGATAATGCACAGCAGGTGCGTAAAAAAATCGACTGTAATCGGTTTAGAGGGAGGGGAATTTTTATTGCACCCACAGGCTTTTGAAATTCTGCAATGGTTTCATCAGCATCATAAAAATTTTGATCTGCTGTCTAATTGTTTGATGCCCCAAAAGACAATTGATGCAGTTAAAAAATATCCGCCGAAGCGTTTGTTCGTTTCCTTAGATGGCACACAGGAAACATATCATTACATGCGAGGAAAGGATGGGTATGATAAAGTGATCAATGTAATCGAGAATGTGCGCGATCAATGTCCTGTATCAGTGATGTTCACGCTGTCCCCTTATAATTCTTATGATGACCTGTATCATGTAGCAGAAGTGTGTGAACGTTATGAAATTGATCTTCGGGTAGGCATTTACAACAACATATCATATTTCGATACAAAGGAAAAAGCACATGAAACACCCGTAAATTCAAAAGCAAGTGATGAAGGAATGATTAACCATGATCGTTTCAAAAAGCTTTCAGCCAAACTGGAACCTTTTAAAGAGAACATGGACTTTCTTGTATTGTACAATGAATGGAAAAGGAAAGATCTGAAGCTGCCGTGTTATTCAATTTTTGACAGCATGGTGGTATTACCAAATGGAGATGTTCCGATCTGTCAAAATCTTGATCTCAAACTCGGTAATGTATATAGTAAATCGCTCGATGAAATCATCAATTGCCGGAGTACCCATCAGACGCAAACACATCATTGCTATAATTGCAATGGTTGCTGGATCAATTTTCATCGCAAATACGACATTGTACTGTTTAAAAACTTCGAACGTCTTTTTGGTAAAGCGATCTCTAAAAAGGTATTAGGCGACTATCAATGGTCGAATGAACCTTCTAAAAGAAACTATTCAAGATTAATTAAGCAATACACACAATAATGTTTCGATACCTGGCTGAGCGATACAGATCGTTTAGAAGAAATCAGCAACTGTCGCAGATAAATAATTACAGGTGTAAATATGCATTCATTGGAGTGGGAAAGCACAGTATGGAGAATTTATATCCTGTTCTGCTAGTGTTGGGTGTACCTATAAAATATGTTTATTCCCGAAATGTAAGAGTTGCTGCTAAAATGGCTTCGTTGTTTCCCAATGCTATCGGTACTTCTGATCTCAATATGATATCTGATGATGTAGCGGTTAAAGGCGTGTTTATCTGTTCACGACCTGTTAATCATTATATGTTGACTAAGTTTTTTCTTGCAGCAGGGAAGTACGTTTTTGTAGAAAAACCATGTGCAACAAACATCATGCAATTAAGAAATTTAATTGAAGTCGACCCGGGAAGTAAATGCATGGTAGCGCTCAACAAGCGATTCAATCCGTTACATCGGCAATTAAAAAATCATATTGAAGGTACCTTTAGCTATACAGGAAGATATGTAACTGGTGCTTATCCTGAAGGTGATTGTTGGACCGAATTATTTATTCATCCTTTAGATAATGTACTGCGGCTGTTTGGGCCGGTGAATAAATGGAATATTTTACCCTCGAACGAAGGAACATATCATCTTCAACTCCGACATCGTTCGGTTGTTGGGAGCCTTGAACTGTCTACCAGCTATAGTTGGTCGGCTTTCGAGGATTCGTTGCACATCGTTTCCAAAAAAGCGATTCTCGCATTGAAATATCCCGGTGAATTTTCAATCACCCATTTGCCGCCCAAAATTGAAACGATGCCATTAGAAAAAATAATAGGAGGGAAACAGGTGCATATGAGCCAAAATGCGTCACTTGCAATTCCCGGGCTGCATAATAACTGTGTTGTTCAGCAAGGATATGCGGATGAAATACGATTTTTTGTTCAGCAAGTAGAACTGCAGCAATCATTAACTGGTTATGGTCCAACGGGTTTAGTAGACCTTTACCAGCTTATTGAGCAGTTGAAGCTGTTTCCGAAATAATATCAATTACTTCTCTTAAATGCCATTTTTGTCGCTTTGTTAGTTATGTTCATGGTATAGATTTGTTAACAACGACGAATAGCAATAAGATTTAATCGATATTTCAGGCTTTAGCTTAAAATTTCTTGTTCAATTCCTTGCCTGATAACTTCTATCCCCCTACCTTTGCAACCCCAACTGAAAATTGGGTTTTGGATATGTCTCAAAGAATCAGAATCAAATTACAATCTTACGATCACAACCTGGTAGATAAATCTGCTGAGAAAATCGTAAAGACTGTTCGCAGCACAGGTGCAGTAGTTACAGGTCCTATTCCTTTGCCAACACACAAAAGAATATTCACTGTATTGCGTTCACCACACGTAAACAAAAAAAGCCGTGAGCAGTTCCAGTTAGCTACACACAAGCGTTTACTGGACATCTACACTTCTTCATCAAGAACAGTAGATGCTTTATCTAAGTTAGATCTTCCTTCAGGTGTGGAAGTTGAGATCAAAGCGTAGTACCCGATTAATCGAGGCTAAGCTGTAAAACAAAAAGTTCTTAAAATAATTCATCTCTCAATTATACACGGCAAGAACCGTGATGAAAAAAGAGCTCTGATAACTAAATAATCTTCTCGTCGCTTTAAATAGTGATGCAGAAGGCTACATATAAACAGGCCCTTCGAGGTTTGTTTACTCCCGGTACTTCCCCTTCTCACAGTTGAGAAAACACAGGAAAAGGTCGGCAGTTAACAAGGATTGAAATTCCGAACATCATCGGGATTGTCCTCATAACCTTGCGGGGCGTAAAACCGCAAAAACGATGAAAGGTATTATTGGTAAAAAAATTGGCATGACCAGCGTCTTCGCTGCAGATGGTAAGCAAACTGCTTGCACCATCATCGAAGCGGGTCCCTGCACAGTAACCCAGGTTAAAACAAATGACACTGATGGTTACTCTGCACTTCAGTTAGCTTTCGGCGACAAGAAAGAAAAGCACACTACAAAAGCCGAATTAAATCACTTCTCTAAGGCTAACACTTCAGGCAAAAAGTTCGTAAAAGAATTCCGTGATTATTCAATAGAAAAAGCACTTGGTGAAACTATCACTGTTGACATCTTTGAAGAAGGTGACAAAGTGGAAGTTGTAGGTACAACCAAGGGTAAAGGTTTCCAGGGTGTTGTTAAGCGTCATGGCTTTAGCGGTGTGGGTGAAGGTTCACACGGTCAGCACGACAGACAAAGAGCTCCGGGTTCTATCGGTGGTTCTTCATATCCTTCAAGAGTATTCAAAGGAATGAGAATGGCTGGTCAAATGGGTAATGACAGAGTTAAGATGAAGGGATTGAAAGTAGTTAAGATCTTCCCTGAGAAAAACTACATCCTCGTTAGCGGATCAGTTCCTGGTCATAACGGCTCAATCGTATTAATCCAGAAGTAATCACCAATTAATCTGAAAGAAGATGCAAGTAGATGTTTTAAATATAAACGGACAATCAACCGGCAGAAAAGTAGAATTGCCTGATGATATTTTCGGTATCGA
>JAEZDC010000092.1 GCA_023429825.1 Bacteroidota bacterium
GCTTACACCATAGTTGATATCCATTCCAATAAGGTCCATCAGCTTAAAAGGTCCCATCTTAAATCCTGAAGCTTCCATCACTGCGTCAACAGTTTCTACATCTGCAAGACCAGATTCTACCAATTTCATCGCTTCAAGATAATAGTGCCGTGCTACCCTGTTCACAATAAAGCCCGGAGCATCTTTACATACGACCGGCGTTTTATTCATCTTTTTAGAAAGAGTTACCAGGCTTTGTATTACTTCGTCTTTTGTTTCATCGCCTTTCACCACTTCTACAAGTTTCATCAGCGGAGCAGGATTAAAAAAATGCATCCCTGCCACTCTGCCGGGATTCTCTACACCAGAAGCAATTTCAGAAACGGAGATAGATGAAGTATTAGTAGCGAAGATGGTATCGTTATTATTAAGCCTCGCCAGCTTATTGAACAACTCCACTTTTATTTCTTTCTTCTCCACAACAGCCTCGATCACCACATTTGCTTTGCAATCTTCAAGTGCAGTTGTAAATATTATTCTTCTGAATATCTCGTCTTTCTCTATTGCTGTGATCTTTTGCTTCGATAATAGGAACTCAAGATTCTTTTTGATCAAACTCTTGCTTCTATCAATCATCTCCTCGTTCACATCATATTGTATCGTAGCAAAGCCTGATTGTGCAGCCACTTGTGCAATTCCGCTGCCCATCGTTCCTGCTCCGCAAACACATATCGTTTCAATAGATATCATAGCCTGCAAACTTATTCCCGTTATACCATAAAAGGACAAAGTTTTGAATTTTAATTCTTAGCTATTGCAAAAGCCAGATGCAATTTTTATATTGTCATGCTTCATCATTTATTAACCAAACCTTGTCATTATGAATCTAAGAAACTTTGTTCTTGCCGGAATTACCGGTGGTATCATGTACTTCTTACTTGGCTGGTTGCTTTACGGAAATCTTTTTGCAGATCAAATAAAATCGACTGTATCAAGAGATCCGAATGATCTGATCTTTTGGTCACTTGCGCTGGGAAACCTGTGTTGTGGCTTTTTGATGGCTTATATTTTCAGCCGTGCTCATATAAAAAATGCCGTAAACGGAATCGTTATGGGAACGATCGTTGGCTTTTTGATGTGCGTCTCCATTGATCTGATTGCTTATAGCACAACAACAACGGCAAGCCTTACTAACATTGCCTATGATGTTGCCATCTTCACTGCAATGAGTAGTCTTACCGGTGCTGGTGTGGGCTATGTTTTAGGCTGGGGAATGGCTAAAGAAACTGTGGCAGCTACTTAATAGCGTTCTTTTAAATAGAAAGCCCTTCTCTGTAAGGGCTTTTTTTATTTGTGTAACCAGCTACGGATTTTCATAGCATCGTCCCTTGCGTCGCACACTTGTACTGCATATCGTTTGGCATCAGTAAGCACTATCGTTATCTTTCAGCATTCGTTCAGTATGAAACATTACCGCCAACTGCTTGCTTTAGTATTTGCCTTTGCTTTATTCTTTTTCTTTCTCCTGGTTAATCCTTTTACACTGGATGCAAAAGCTACAAAGGTTGCTGCAGTTGCCATCTTCATGATCACCTTATGGATCACCGAAGCTTTACCCATGCCCGTGGTAGCTTTATTTCCGCTGGTATTATTTCCTTTAATGGGCATAGCAAAAATCGACGATGCTGCTGCGCCTTATGCAAATCCAATGATCTTTCTGTTTATGGGTGGTTTCATGATCGGACTTGCTATTGAAAAATGGAACCTGCATAAACGAATTGCTTTAAATATTGTAAGTCTTACAGGAACTGATGGTAACAGGATCGTTCTTGGCTTCATACTGGCAACCGGTTTCATGAGTATGTGGCTCAGCAATACGGCTACAACCATGATGATGTATCCCATCGCGATGAGTGTGATACACGTAATGGAAAAGAATTCTTCTGCAAAAGGCAACTACAATAATTTATCAGTTTGCCTGCTGCTGGCTATCGCCTATGCCAGCAACTTTGGCGGAATTGCAACCATCATCGGCACCCCACCCAATGTGGCTTATGTCGCATTTCTTGAAAAGTCGAAGGGCTATAGTTTTAATTTTTCAGACTGGATGAAGCTGTGCATGCCCATATCACTCATCTTATTATTCGCTTTATATTTTGTAATGACGAAGTGGTTGTATCCAACGAAGATCATTTCAGATGGTTCCGCAAAAGAAATGATCCGCAGCGAAGTTCGTCAATTAGGAAAGCTGTCTTCACCCGAGAAAAGAGTATTATTTGTGTTTGCACTTACTGCATTACTCTGGATTACCAGAGACATCATCAATAAAAATCAACCCTGGTTCAAATTGGATGACAGCATGATCGCTGTTTTAGGTGCTATCCTTCTATTCATTATTCCCTCCAACTCCAAAGTCCCGGAAACAAAAAACTTACTTGAATGGAGTGATACATCAAAAATGGCCTGGGGAATATTACTCTTATTCGGGGGCGGCATCTCGTTAGCTAATCAGTTAGAAAAAGCTGGCCTCATTGAAAGCTTAGGTAACTGGATCGCCAGCTTTGCAACAGGTGGTATTTTATTGGTTTTTGTTGTAGCTGTTGTATCTATCTTCATCAGTGAAGTAATGAGCAATGTAGCGCAGGTAATTGTTTTTGCTCCGGTCATTACGGGAGTGGCCGATGCGCTGAAGATCGATCCTTTACAAATAGGAATCGCGATGACGCTGGGTGCAAGCTGTGCCAGCATGTTGCCAATGGGTACACCTCCCAATGCCATCGTTTTTGCAAGCGGCAGATTGAAATTAAAACACATGACCACCACGGGTTTCGTGATGAACATAATTTCAGCTATTCTCATCACAATATTTTGCTGGTACTTACTTCCACATCTTGTAAAAGCAATACAATAGACACACGTGTATCTTTGAATACTTGAGCCAGGTCTATAAAACAAAAGGAATAGTACTGCGTACCATCAAGTATGGTGACACAAGTGTGATTGCTTCTGTGTACACTGAATTATTCGGACTGCAGAGTTATATTGTCAAAGGGATAAGGCAGGTAAGTAAGAAGGGGCAGAACAAGTTTAATTATTTTCAACCTGCTGCAATCCTGGAATTAGAAGTTTATCACAATGAATTGAAACAACTCCAGTTTGTGAAAGAGTACCAATGGAGTTATCTATATACCAATGTGTTTTTTGATGTAGTAAGAAATGCAGTAGCCAATTATATGATCGAACTGCTGCAACATAGTATGAAACAACCAGAAGCTAATCCCGAAATGTTTTATATGATTGAAGATTCGCTGAAGCAATTAGATAAGGGTTCTGATGGTTTAGTAGCAAATCTTCCGCTGTACTTCACTTTGCATTTAAGTGCTGAGTTGGGCTTCCAAGTGCAAGGTGAATTCACCAACGTCACTCCTGTGGTTGATCTGCAGGAAGGACAATTTGTGAACGATAAGCCTTTGCACCCGCACTACATTGACGGAGATCTCGCAGCAATTACTTCGCAGCTAAACTCAATCTCTTTTTATTCTGATCTTGAACAAGTCAAGCTGGGAAGAACAACAAGGAGAGAATTGTTGCAGGCATATCAAACGTATATTGCCTTACACATACAAGACTTTGGAGAAATGAGAAGCTGGAAAGTGTTGCAGGAAATTTTATCCTGATATACGTCTTCTTTTTAAAAGACCAGTTAGGGAATGGATGGCAAATCCAAAACAGCCGAGCGATAATATCCAAACCATCCAATCTTCAGGAACACCTGGACTAAAAGAAAGCTGCCCGCCATTTAACGAGAGATAAATTGTAATTGTAAGATACCCAAAGTAACAAAACGCAGCGGCCTGCATCAGCAGGAAAAGCTGTTTCATAAAGCAAGTGTTTCAATAAAGCTAAGGCTTTCATCGAAATGAACAATGCCTGGTTTTTTACCTTTTTCAAAACTGCCGAAGGTTTGCTGCATGTCCAGTGCTTTTGCCCCGTTATAAGTTGCCCACTTTAAAATTTCTTCTAATTCAACTGCAGAAAATTGCTTCCTGATCGACTTTATTTCATCTGCGATGCTCAGGCTCCAGTTGCTGGCAAGACTATCTGTTCCAAGTACAATGTCACAGTTATGTTTTCGCAATAGTTCGATCGGGGGAAGTGAATCTTCTATGTAAAGATTTGCGTTGATGCAAAGGCAGAAGAAAGGTCGAGTATTTAAGTTTGGAGACTGGGGGCGGGAAGCGATAGGTTGGCATTGAACAAATTGAATATCTTCTTCGGAAGTGAATGTGTTATGAACCATCAAAACATTTTTAGCCTTATCTAATTTAGTGAAATATGATTGCAGGCTTGTTCTGTTCGTTGGCTGATGATGTGAGTTATCGATCTTCATCATCTCGTACATTCTTGAAAAATCTCCTGAGCCATGTAAAAAGAATTCATCTTCAAATCTTGTTTCCTGGTTGTGTATTGATGCTACTTTATTTTCAAAGTATGGCTGAATAGTATTCCATAAATCATTAGAAACTGAATATGGAGCGTGCGGCACAATGCTGCAATTGAATTTTGAATATCGAGCATTGAGCATTGAAAATTCCTTATATAAATTCAAAGCCCGTTCTAGCCGAACGCCAGCAACAGCAGGCAGCCATCCACTTGCTTCAATGAAATTGTAATATGTTATTCTTTCCTTTTGCTTTTGCGTGATGGTGAGTGTATTGTTACAGATATCGCCTACAGCTACTATTCCATTTCTAAGCATTTCATCTTCCGCATCTGAAATTGCCTGTAAAATTTCTTCTTCGGGATGATGGCGCTCTGTGACTACTTTAAAAACAAAGTCAACCAATCCTGTGCGTTCAGGAATTCTGCCTTTCATGTGACTTAATTCCAAATGGCAGTGGCAGTTAATGAAGCCCGGAGATAAAATACCATTCAGCTGCTGAATATCATCTCCCGCCTCTGATTGATGCAGCACGTCCAGAACTATTCCTTCTTGGTTGACGATCAGGACTTGTTCTTCCCCCAGAAATTTTTGTCCATCGAATATCCTTTCTGCCTGGAATTTGCGATAAGTCATGCGGTAAAGTTAAGTTGGGGTCAGCAACATAGTCATTCCCTATTGCAGTTGCTTATAAACACCCAATCTTCTCAGGTTATTAAGCAGCTTGTAGGTTCGTTCATCTCTGTTTTTATAGAGCAGGTGGTTTGGCGAATCAAACAGTTCATCATACTCGTACAAATACTCTTCAGGAGCATTCAGCCATTTAAGGGAATTTAATTTGAGATGAATCGCATCTGCGTAAGATTTATTAAACAGCGGTCGCGCAAATACCGGATAGCTCATATAAAAGATGATTTTTTTAGATGAACAATAACTCGAAAAGCTTTTTAGTCCATTAACCAAATCCTTATTTATTTCATAGACATCCCCATCAAACTCTATTTCCTCTTTTCCCATTTCTTTATTCAATAATTGTGAAGGTTTACCCTTGTGGCCATGATAATCTCCAAAAGCGTCATACAGGTATCTGCCTTTAGTTACAGATGAATTTTGCGCTGTGGGCGTTGTTATCATGAGATTATAGTTGTCTTTCAGTAGATCCCCTAAAAATAAGGGAGCTCTTAGCCACTGGTATGTCGTAAAATATTTCATATTATTATTATCGATGACAGCCAGAGAGTATAAGGAATTGTCACCATGGTAGTCAATAGAGAAATAGGCGGCATATTCAGGTATCGCAATTACAATGTCGTTAGGGTTTAGATAACTTTTTACCTGGTTCAGATAGAAGCACATGCCGATGCGGGCATTGATACTCATGTCTACCACGGAAATACCCATTGAATCCTGCAAAAGTTTTGAATTGATACCATAACAAACATTAGAGCCACCTAACAAAACTATTTTCTGCGATGGAAGGGAACTTATTCTTTCGGTTTTATCAATTACTGCCGCCCTTCCTCTCATACGTGCCCGATCCGCAACAACGAAGAAAGAAACCACGAGCAGTATTCCCATAACGATGATCTGTAACAGAATTATCGCTGATATTTTCAGGAGAAATTTTTTCATTTTTCGCTAAAATTGAAAATAGATAAACGAAGCCTCTTTTGAAAAGTTTGTGAGTATAAGCAGTCCTATTACAATATAGATGAGATACCTCCACCGGGGAACTCTACCGATTAATTCCTCCAAAGCACTTGTATTATGCCGGCCAAGCCACTCAATAGCTAGTAATACAAGTACTAAGATTAATGCATCACGTTTACCTATCAGTGAAAAACCAGTTATGTTCAACATACCTTGTAAATAATCAAAAGCTTCACCTACGGTGTGTGCACGAAAAAAAACCCAGGCTATTGTTACAAGCATGAAGGTGAAAAGCATCGATGTCAATTCATTAATGGAAGGAAAGGTTCGCTTGTCCGCGATTATTTCTTTTAGGGTGGAAGTTGTTTTATTGAACAATAGCAGGGACAGGTAATAAAAAGCATGCAAAAGACCCCAAACAATAAATGTAACATTTGCTCCATGCCATAATCCGCTTATCAGAAATACAACAAAGATGTTGCGTATTGTAACTGCCAGCGTTGAATAGGATCCGCCTAAGGGTATGAAGAGGTAGTCTCTGAACCACGTGGAAAGAGAAATATGCCATCTTCTCCAGAACTCCACAATATTTCTGGAAAAATAGGGGTAACGGAAATTAACAATGAGCTCAAACCCTAACAGTTTCGCAAGTCCTCTGGCTATATCTGTATACCCGCTAAAATCACAATAGATCTGAAACGAAAAATAAATAGCACCCATTATCAGATCCTGTCCTGAGAAATTATGGATGTTATTAAAAGTCATGTCTGCATAAAAGGCACATGTGTCTGCTATTACGACTTTTTTAAAATATCCCCATAAGATCAACTTCATTCCCTGAGATGCCTGTTGATAGTTAAACCGGCGCTTTGTTTGAAATTGAGGTAAAAAATGGGTGGCTTTCTCTATTGGTCCTGCAACTAGTTGAGGAAAAAAGCTAATGTATGCAGCATAAGCTATAATATCTTTTGTTGCACGCATCTTTCCCCGGTAAACCTGTATAGTATAGCTTAAAGACTGAAAGGTGTAGAATGAAATACCAACCGGAAGTAAAATATCAAGTGTTACAAAATCTGGCTTCATGCCAAAAAGGAGGAGAAATTCCTTTAATGAATCTGCAAAAAAATTAAAATACTTAAAAAAACACAGTAGCCCAATATTGAAGAAGATACTAAAGGTTATAAGAAGTTTTCTGAGGCATTGTTTTTTTGCATTTTCCAGCAACAGCCCCACCGAAAAATCTACCAGTAAGCTTAGAAATAGCAACTGCAAGAACCTGATACTCCACCAGCCATAAAAAACAAAGCTTGCAAAAGTTAGAAATCCATTTTGCAAACGAATAGTTTTGTTGAATACCAGCCAGTACAGTAAAAAGACCAGTGGCATGAACCCCAGGAATATCCATGAGTTAAAGAGCATGGGTATGCATTTTCATATACACGAAGAGTTAATAATGACTACGGGCTTTCAAAGTAATATTATTTGATTCGGTTCGGGAATCTAGGATGAAATTAAAAGCCATAGGGTGAGCGGCATTTCATCAAAGTTAAGTTGCGGATGAGGAGCTGAAAGGAGTAAATTTGCCGCCGTTTCCCGCAAAGCCGCAACGGAGCAAAGTCGCAAATCTGTTGAATAATCTTCGGAACGCTGAAGTGAGTGACACAACAGGCGATGCTATGAAAAACCGAAAGCTGGCTACATAAAAAACAAACTATGATTCTTGATCAGTTAGATTCGATAAAGGCAAGGTTTGAACAGGTTGGTATTGCATTGACCAATCCTGAGATCATCAATAACCCAAAGGAATTTGGAAAGATGAGTAAGGAGTATCGTGACCTGGAGAAGATTGTGAAGCCTTACGATGAATACAGGAAAGTGCTGGATGATTATGAGTTTGCAAAGGAAAGCCTTAATGGTGACGACGAAGAGATGCGGGAACTTGCTAAAATGGAGATGCCTGCTTTGGAGGAGAAGAAAGAAATTTTGGAAAAGCAGTTAACGCAATTGCTGATACCAAAAGATCCGCAGGATGATAAGAATGCCGTGCTGGAGATACGTGCAGGAACCGGTGGCGATGAAGCATCATTGTTTGCCGGTGATCTGCTGAATATGTATCTGCGTTATTGCCAAAAAAAGGGATGGAAAACGGCTGTAGTGAGTGAGAGCGAAGGAACGGTTGGCGGGTATAAAGAAGTTGTAGTGGAGGTGCAGGGAGAAGATGTGTATGGTACTTTGAAATTTGAGAGTGGGGTGCACCGGGTGCAGAGAGTTCCGGATACAGAAACACAGGGCAGAGTGCATACTTCAGCAGCAACGGTTGCAGTAATGCCTGAAGCGGAAGAAGTGGACTTTGAATTGAATCCTGCTGATGTAAAGATGGAAACAGCACGAAGTGGTGGTGCCGGCGGACAGAACGTAAACAAGGTAGAAACAAAGGTGATGTTAACGCATATACCGACCGGAACTGTAGTTGTTTGTCAGACCGAAAGAAGCCAGTTGGGTAACAGGGAGAAAGCAATGACAATGTTGAGGACTAAATTATATGAAGAGCAGGTTCGTAAACATGAAGAAGAAATTGCAAGACATCGGAAAACATTAGTGAGTACGGGAGACAGAAGTGCTAAGATCAGAACATACAATTATCCGCAGGGCAGAGTGACTGATCACAGGATTGGATTGACAGTGTACAATCTTGATTCTGTAATGAACGGAAACCTGGAAGAGTTCATAGAACAGTTGCAGGTTGCCGAAAATGCTGAGAAGATGACGAAGCAGTCGTAACTTTAGGAAAAGCTTCTAATGAAACTTATAGCGTTACTTATGGTTGCGTTAGTAATAACTGAGCAAAGCAATTGCCAAAGGCCCGGCTCGGGTGCTTTGACTGATTATAACAATGCCCAGCAGTTTATGAGCGATGGGTTTGGAAGGCCGTTATTCATGAAAGTTGAACATAAGTCTGAAGGCTCATATTTTTTCCCGGAAGATTATTCTGTTGCCAATGTTACTGTGGCAGGAGGCAAGGTATATACTGCAATAAAAGTAAAGATCAATTTGCTGGAAAACAAAATGCTGTATAAAGATGGTGATGCAGAGTTTGTTGCAGTTGTTCCAATTAGTAAGGTTGAGTTTATCGGAACAGATGCGATTTTTACTTCTGTTCAAAAAGATGATAAAGAATGGTTTTGCCAGGTATTAGACTCGGGAAGGGTGAGCTTATTGAAAAAATATACTGTCACCTATAAAGATGATACTCCTTATGGTACTACCAGTATTACGAGGACATATTCGCAAAAGCCGACTTATTATATCTTGCGTACTCCTGACCTGTCAGAACTAAACAGATCAGAGGATAAGGTAGTTGAGATGCTTTCTGACAAGAGAAAGCAGGTGTCCAGCTATATTCAAAAAAATAACATCAGGATAAAAAGAGAAGAAGACCTTATCAGGGTCTTCCAGTACTATAATTCTCTTTAACGTCTTTTTATTTTTGCCTGGCTTTAAATCTTTCAATGAATTGTTTGCTGTAGTCGCTCAGGATCAATTTGCCACTGATTGCTGCCCGCTCTTTTATTAACTCATCCCAGTGTTCTGTGCCTTTCCAGAATATTTTTTTCATCTCATGAATAGCTGCCGGGTTATAATGCGATAGTGTGGTAGATAATCTTTCAATTGAATCATCCATTCCGGCAACATCAGCATGTAATTCGGCATACAGACCTTTGCGTCTTGCCCAGTCTGCAGGTCTCCACATTGAAGCATCGATAGTAAGCTGAGAGAAAGCTGACAAGCCAACCTTTCTTTCTACGGCTGGGCCTACTACAAACGGACCAATACCTACAGCCAATTCACTAAGCTTTACATCTGCACCTTCGGCAGCGATTGCATAGTCGGCTGCAGCAGCTAGTCCCACTCCGCCGCCAACACACTTACCATGAATTCTTGCTATGATCAATTGCGGAGCCTTACGCATTGCATTTATCACATTAGCAAAGCCGCTGAAGAACTTCAAACCCTCTGCTTCTGTTTTGATTGCAGCGAGCTCATCAAATGAAGCACCTGAGCAAAATACTTTTTCGCCTGCTGAACGAAGGATGATCACCTTCGTTCCTGCATCATGACCTTCGCTGTAAATAGTGTGGGCAAGATTCTCCAGCAAAGCACCTGGCAAAGAGTTGCTTTGGGGATGATGGAATTCTATGGTTACGATACCATGTTCTTTAGAAACTTTTACGTGGCCTTCTTTTAACTCAGTTAGCATATTAAAAGATTTATTGTTGTTTTTTTTGAACCATTGTCAATATCGTAGCAACTCCTGTCATCTCACCAGTCTCATCAATCATCTCCACCAGCCACTTAACTATCCCTTTATTTATATCATTTTCATCTTTCTTTTCCTGCGTAGTTTTTTCTTTACAGGTAAATCGGATGTGAATCTCTGAACCAGGATAAACAGGCTTAGTAAAACGCAGCTCATCAATGCCATAGTTCAAAAGCACTGGATTTTTTTCATAACTATCAACAAATAAGCCAGCAGCGAGACTCATAATGAAGTAACCATGAGCTACCTGTCTTTCGAACATAGTTCCACTGAAATCTGTGTCTTTAATATGAGCGTAGAAATGATCTCCGCTAATATCGGCAAACTTGTCAATGTCTTCTGAAGTGATCGTTCTCTTTTCAGTAACGATCTGGTCACCTATCTGCAACTCTTCAAAATACTTTTTGAAAGGATGCCTGCCCGGATCTTTTCCTTTAGCATTCTGCTGATAAACATTACTGATCTCCGTTATAGTAGTCGGAGATCCCTGGATAGCTACTCTTTGCATGTAATGCTTTATACCTCTTATACCACCCATCTCTTCTCCGCCACCAGCTCTGCCCGGACCACCATGCACCAACAAAGGAAGTGGTGAACCATGACCTGTACTTTCTTTAGCACATTCACTGTTCAATATCAAGATTCTGCCGTGATGTGTTCCTGCGCCTAATACATATTCCTTGGCAAGTTTATTATCTGCAGTAACAATGGTTGAAACAAGAGAACCTTTTCCAAGTTTTGCTAAATGAATGGCTTCATCCATATTATTATAAGGCATCAAAGTAGAAACAGGACCGAAAGCTTCTATCTCGTGTGGCTCTGGTGAGCTAAGCGGATTTTCATTCAACAACAACAACGGGCTCATAAAAGCGCCCTTGTTCGTATCTGCATCAATCACTTCAACACTATCCAAACTTCCATAAATGATCTGTGATGAAGCCAATAGTTTTTGCACCTGTTGTTTCACTTCATCTCTTTGTGATAACCCGGCCAGGCTTCCCATTCTTACTTTTTCATTCAATGGATTACCGATAGTGGTTTGCGACAAAGCTTTTCCTAAAGCAATATGTACATCTTCAATCTTATCCTGCGGAACAAATATTCTCCTGATCGCTGTACATTTTTGACCTGCCTTCACTGTCATCTCTTTTCGAACTTCTTTAATGAACACATCCCATTCAGGCATACCAGGAGTTACATCTTCACCCAAAACAATACAATTGAGCGAATCTGCTTCCATATTAAATGTAATGTTCTGATTGAGCACATGCGGATTACTCTTCAGCATTAAACCCGTATGAGCAGAACCGGTAAACGTGATTACGTCCTGTGATAAAACGTGATCTAACATATCACCTGCAGAACCACACACCAACTGTAACGCTCCTGTGGGTAGGAGCGCGGAAGCATCTATTTCTTTCACAACAGCTTCCGTTAAAAAAGAAGTGATGGTGGCAGGCTTCACCACGCAGGGAACACCGGCCAACAAATTCACGGCAATTTTCTCCAACATTCCCCACACAGGGAAATTGAAAGCATTGATGTGTATGGCTATCCCGTCTTTTGGTACAAGAAGGTGATGTCCCATGAACGTTCCTCCTTTACCAAGCTGATGTGCTTCACCATCTAAACAAAATGGTTCATCAGGGAATTTTCTTCTGAGCGATGCGTATGAAAACAGGTTGCCAATTCCACCTTCAATATCTATCCAGCTATCTGCTTTAGTTGCCCCTGTTAAATAACTGATGCGATAAAATTTTTCAAGATGATTTCTTAAGTGCAACGCCACAGCCTTCAGCATCAAACCTCTTTCGTGAAAGGTCATCTTACGTAAAGAAGGTCCTCCGACCTTTCTGCCGTAATCAAGTATGGCATTAAAATCAAGTCCTTTTGTGGTAGCAGCACCGATCGTTTCTCCTGTTACGGCATTGTATAACGCCTGTCCGTCTCCATCGCCAGTAACCCATTTACCCAAAATATAATTTCCAAGTTTTTGCATGACAATCATTTGAGGCGGCAAATCTAATGAAACGTAACTTCAACAACTAAAGCATACGTAGCATACAATTTGTACAGCTGCTTAAGTGTTTATTCGTTGACGCGGATGAATGCAACCTGATCATCTTAAAATAATCCTTATGGCACATCGTAAAAGGAAAAGCGGTGGGTTTTCAGCATTTTTCGACAAGTTCTCAACGAAGGCTACAAAACTTACAGGTAGTCCGACGGCTTTCCTGCTCGCCGTTGCTGTAATATTGATATGGTCTGTTTCTGGTCCCATCTTTCGTTTTTCAGATACCTGGCAACTGGTCATCAACACCGGTACTACTATCATTACATTCTTAATGGTGTTCATCATTCAGCAAACTCAAAACAAAGACACCCTGGCTTTGCATCTTAAGTTGAACGAGTTGATCGCCTGTAATAAGGATGCAAGCAATCGTTTGATCGATGCTGAAGACCTTACTGAAGAAGAATTGGAAGTTTTAAAGAAATACTATGTGAAGCTGAACAAGCTTTCCGAAAAAGAAGAAGACATTCATGCAACTCACTCAGTTGATGAAGCAGTAGCTGCTCATAATGAAAAAGCATCGAGCAGGCGCAAAAGACCTGTAAAAAACCGTAGTTAACCGATATTAACTCCATTTATCCGTGTAGCTACACCCAAACAGGATTTCTGTTCTATCTTTAGCCGATTGAAATTTCTAATATATTCGGCTATAATGAAAGTTCTAAACCTGTTAGGTATTATCTCTTTTTCTGTTCTATTATTTGCATGTGGTGGCAAAAAGAAAACTGAAGTTACCGTTTCACAATCTGGCCGGGGTGGTGGTGGAGGTGGTCAGCAGCCTCCGGTGCAGGTAGATGTGATCATAGCAGAGTATCAATCTGTAACAAATACTATAGAAGCAAATGGGTCAGTTGTAGCCAATGAAACCACTGAACTGAGACCTGAAGTAAGCGGTCGGCTTACATATCTTAATATACCTGAAGGAAAATTTGTTTCAAAGGGAACAGTATTGGCGAGGATCAATTCTGCTGATCTTGAAGCGCAATTACAAAAGCTGAGAGCACAACTTTCGCTGGCAGAAAAAACAGAGGAACGCCTAAGAAAACTATTAGAAGTTGAAGGTATTAACCGGGCTGATTATGATGTAGCGGTTAACCAGGTGAATACTTTAAGGGCAGATATGAACGTGGTGCAGGTAAATATCAGCAGAACAATTGTGAGAGCGCCATTCAGTGGTACTATTGGTTTGCGACAAGTGAGCCCAGGCGCTTACGTTTCTCCACAAACAATATTGGCAACTATACAACAGGTGAATCGTTCAAAAATCGATTTCACTGTTCCGGATACTTACGCAAATCTTGTGAGTGCAGGGAAGCCTGTAGTTATTGAAGTGGATGGAGAAAAGCGCAGAGCTTCTATTCTTGCTACAGAACCTCAGGTGAATACTGCTACGAGGAATATTTCAGTAAGGGCTGTTGTAACGAACGGAACTGTTAATCCCGGAAGCTTTGTGAAAGTATTCATTGAGGCAGGCGCAAACAATAAAAGTATTCTTATTCCCAGCAGCTCTATCATTCCGGACGCAAGATCGAGAAAGGTGATAGTGGTAAAGAATGGAAAAGGTGTGTTTACGGATATTGAAACAGGCATCAGAACTGAAGGCGGTGTTCAGGCTTTAAGTGGATTGAATGCAGGCGACTCTGTTGTGGTAACAGGTGTATTATATGTAAGACCAACTTCTACTTTGAAAGTTCGAAGTGTGAAGAAGCTTGAAGAAGTTCTTTAAAGAAATTTATTTAGCCTGCATTCAGTTCTTTGGGCATCGGCTGTTGTGTCACTCACTTCATCGTTCCGAACAATGAGGAGTTTCACGCAAAGACGCCACGGAGCAACGTCGCTTACTCTTTGCGTCTTTGCGAGAAAAACTCTGCTGCACATTGATATGAACGATGAAAGGATTGCGACGCAACGAAGACGCCATAAGATACAAAAGCTGGTATATAAAATTTATTACACGAATAGTTGAGGATTTATAGATGAACATCTCAGAATTAGCATTAAAAAGGCCAGTGCTGGCAACGGTGATGAATATCCTCATCCTGTTGTTTGGCGTGGTGGGTTATACTTTTCTGGCAGTGAGAGAATATCCTGCCATTGATCCACCGATAGTAAACGTAAGGACTTCTTACACTGGTGCGAATAGCGATATCATTGAAACGCAGATCACAGAACCACTTGAGAAAGCGATCAATGGAATTCCTGGTATTAGAACAATTTCTTCGTCGAGTTCTCAAAGCAGCAGCAATATTACTGTTGAGTTTAACCTGGATATCGAGCTTGAAGCAGCAGCAAATGATGTAAGAGATAAAGTGAGCCAGGCGATAAGGAGTCTTCCCCAGGATATTGATGCGCCTCCTGTTGTAAGTAAAGCAGATGCTAACAGTGATTTCATTTTATTACTTGCTGTACAAAGTCCCAGTAAAGGTTTGCTGGAACTGAGTGACTACGCAGAGAATGTATTGGTTGAAAGATTTCAAACCATTCCGCAGGTAAGCGGTGTAAACATTTTTGGTCAGAAGCGCCCATCAATGCGTATCTGGGTTGATCCTGATAAACTGAACGCATACAATGTTTCATTCAGAGATATTTCAACCGCACTCAATAGAGAGAATGTTGAAATTCCTTCGGGTAAGATTTACGGCGACAATACAGAACTTACTATCAGAACACTTGGACGATTAACTACTGAAGATGATTTCCGGAATTTGATATTAAGGCAGGATTCCACCGGTATTGTCCGTTTGAGTGATGTTGCTAAAGTGGAAGTAGGTCCGCAAAATGAAGAGTTTAGCTGGAAATTGAATGGATTGAATGCCGTGGGTTTAGCGATCATTCCGCAACCCGGCGCTAACTATATTGATATTTCTGATGAGTTTAATAAAAGATTAGAAGCGCTTCAAAAAACGGAGAAGAGCGATGTGGAGATGACGGTGCTGATCGATCAGACAAGAAATGTTAGAAGAGCTATTAAAGAAGTTGAAGAGACACTGCTGATCGCTTTTAGTCTTGTGGTGTTAGTGATACTATTCTTCTTTAGAAATTTCAGAATAGCTATTCGCCCGTTGATCGATATTCCCATCTCGCTTATCGCCACATTTTTCATCATGTATGTTGCAGGATTTTCTATAAATGTGTTGACACTGCTGGGAATTGTATTGGCAACAGGTCTTGTGGTAGATGATGGTATTGTGGTTACAGAAAATATTTTCAGAAAACTTGAACAGGGATTTCCTATTCGTAAGGCGGCGCTAGAAGGAAGTAAAGAAATTTTCTTTGCGGTCGTATCAACGTCTATCACTCTTGCAGTAGTGTTCTTGCCGGTGATATTCCTGCAGGGATTTGTAGGAAGCTTGTTCAGGGAATTTGGAATTGTAGTAGCCTGTGCAGTGTTGATCTCGGCATTTGTATCGCTTACTATTACACCAGTATTGAACGTGCTACTTACAAAAAAGAATAAAACCGGGCATGGTAAATTCTACGAAAAAACAGAACCGTTCTTTCGTGGAATGGAAAATGGTTATCGGAGAATGCTTGCCGGGTTTTTAAGAGTTAGATGGTTTGCATGGGTTATCGTTGTAGTATGCTTTGGTATAATTTATTTTATTGGAGGTAGTTTGCAAAGTGAGATTGCTCCAATGGAAGATAAGAGCAGTGTACGTTTCCAGCTTAGCGGCCCTGAGGGAGCAAGCTACGGTTATATGACGGCAGTAGGAGAACGACTGGTAAACTTTTTATATGATTCCATTCCTGAAAGAACATTTACGTTTGGCGCCATACCTGGTTTTGGTTCATCGGGGTTAAATTCAGGAACCGCAAGATTAGGCTTGGTTGAACCGAAGCAAAGAGAGAAAAGCCAGAGTGAGATTGTAAAAGAACTAAACAGGAAATTGTCCAGGTTTAACCAGCTTAGAATATTTGCTGTAGAAGAACAAACGATTTCTGTGGGATTGGGTTCAAGAGGTTCCCTGCCTGTTCAATTCATCATTCAGAATTTGGATTTTGAGAAGATCAAAGAGGTTGTTCCGAAATTTTTAGAAGAAGCGAGAAAAGATAAAACATTCGGTAATGTAGATGTGAATTTAAAATTCAATAAGCCAGAATTGGAGATGACGATAGATAGAATGAAGGCAAAAGACCTGGGCTTATCTATTACAGATGTTGCGGAAGTTGTGCAAAGCGCTTTCAGCGGAAGAAGAGCTGGTTACTACATCGCTAACGGAAGGCAGTATGAAGTGATCTCGCAAGTGAAACTGGAGGACAGACAAACACCAACAGATATCTCACAGTTATATGTACGCAATAATCGGAATGAAAATATTCCGCTTAGCGCAGTCGTTAAACTAGAAGAGACGTCCAATCCTCCTACATTATTTCACTATAATCGTTTTAGGTCTGCTACTGTTTCCGCTTCTTTAGCTGAAGGTAAAACCATTGGTGATGGAGTTAAAGCCATGCAGGCTATTGCAGACAGATTGCTGGATGAAAGTTTTCAAACATCGCTGGGTGGTCCTTCAAGAGATTATGCAGAAAGCTCTTCTAACACTTTATTTGCCTTACTGCTAGCGGTGCTATTAATCTATTTAGTTCTTGCTGCGCAATTTGAGAGTTTTCTTGACCCAATAATAATACTGATTACGGTTCCGTTGGCATTTGCTGGTGCGTTGTTAAGCTTATGGGTTTTTGGCCAAACCATCAACATTTTTTCTCAAATTGGCATGATCATGCTGGTCGGTCTCGTAACGAAGAATGGAATTCTTATCGTAGAATTTGCAAATAAGAAACGGGAATTCGGGATGAGTAAAAGAGATGCTGTGCTCGAAGCAGCGGCTCATCGCTTAAGGCCAATTCTAATGACAAGCTTGGCGACCGCTTTAGGTGCTTTACCAATTGCATTAAGTATTGGAGCTGCAGCAACAAGCCGTATTCCTTTAGGTATAGTAATAGTAGGTGGGATATTGTTTTCTCTTATCCTCACTTTATTTGTGATACCTGCGGTGTACACATTTATTTCTAGAGGACATAAGCCGAAGGAAACGGTGATAACAGAATAAAGAATGATTAGCATATTGGCTAATTAGCAAATGAAGAAATGATGAAGAAATGGATTTTGATAATTTGCGTATGTTTTGCTTTGCCGGTATTCGGTCAAAGAGTGTTGACGTTGAAGGAGGCGATTGACTCTGCTTTAAGATACAATCTTGATATAGCCATTACAAGAACAGATGTAGAGGCGGCAGCGATCAATAACCACCTTAGCATTGCCGGGGGCTTGCCTACGGTAACTGGTACATTGAACAATACAGAGCAGGTTACTGCCCTAAATCAAAAGTTAAGTACCGGGCAGGAGATTAGCAGAAGCAGTGCTGCGGCAAATAATCTCCAGATGGGGGTTACAGGAAGTTTCCTGGTATTTAACGGGTGGAGAGTAGTGGCTACCAAAAAAAAATTAGAAGAGCTTCAGAAGTTGAGCGAAGTACAGCTTACTGCGCAGATCCAAAATATCATATCACAGGTAATGGTGCGCTACTATGATATTGTAAGGCAGGAAGAGTATCTGAACACATTGACCTTCTCTCTCGCATTATCACAAAAGCGGTTGGATATATTCACAGTAAGAAAAGATGTAGGATTAGCGAATAATGCAGATATCTTTCAGGCGCAGATAGATGTAAACACAACCTTACAGAACATTTCCTCGCAAAGATTGGTGCTGTCACAGGCTAAGATCGATCTGATTGATCTGATGAATTCCACTGATACTGCTTTCGCCGTCGATGATACTATTGTGGTGGATCAATCCATTATTATGGATCCTGTTTTTTCAAGTTTAAGACAACATCCAGAAGTGATAGTAGCGGAGCAGCAGGTGAGAGTAAACCAGCAGATAGAGAAAGAGGTCGCATCACTGCAATATCCGGCGGTAAGACTAAATGGTGGCTACAACTTCAACAGAAACCAGGCAGCAGCAGGTAACTTACTACTTAATCAAAGCTATGGGCCTTTCATTGCACTGAATGTACAGGTACCCATATTTAATGGCGGAGCCAATAAGCGTCAAAAAAGAGTTGCTGAATTAGATACGAGAGCAGCGGAATTACAAAGAGACAACGTTGTAAGGAATTTAGAAATAAATGCCCTTAGGACTTACCAGGCTTATCAGAATACTATTCAACAACTAAAAACAGAAAGAGAAAACTATGATCTTTCTAAGAGATTAGTTGATCTCACCTTACAAAGATTTAATCTAAATGTAGCCACCATTATAGAAGTGAGAGAAGCTCAAAGAAGTTTTGAAGAAACAGGATTTAGATTAGTGAACTTAGCCTATGCAGCAAAGCTTGCCGAAATAGAACTGAGGCGATTAAGCAATCAGCTACAGCCGTAAACAAATTAAAAACAGCTTTCATTCACAAAGCTTTATCATCTTCTTTTAATTTCATTTCAACTTCTGTTTAAGCACATTGCGGGAAGGCAATATTACTTTTGTTCTGCATTCAGTAATTATGAAGCTGCCAGAACTAACTGAAAAAGACGAGCTCCTTTTTATGCTATTATTCTATGCTGCTATAAAAGTAATTACTGTTTAAGGCTTTAATGTACACCCCCGTTTCCCCATTACCCTATTACCTAAGCCCTTATCCTAACCCTTTGCTCCTATCTTTGAGTAAACTATTCGTGTGATACAACTGCATTCGAAACTCCCTAATATCGGTACTACTATTTTTACGGTAATGAATCAATATGCACAGCAATATGACGCTGTGAACCTGGGCCAGGGCTTTCCTGATTTCCCAATGAATGAGGAATTGGTAGCATTGGTAAATAAAGCAATGAAGGATGGCTTTAATCAATATGTTCACATGAACGGGCTGCTCTTGCTGCGGGAAAGAATTGCAGAGAAAGCCGGTAAATTGTATCAATCGAATATCGATCCTGACACACAAATAACAATTACTCCCGGCGGCACGTATGCTATATACACGGCACTCACCACAATTTTAGAAAAAGATGATGAGGTGATCGTTTTTGAACCGGCTTACGACAGTTATATTCCTAATATTGAAGTCAACGGAGCTAAACCTATACTTATTTCCCTTCGATACCCTGATTATTCTATTCCCTGGGATGAGGTAAAACAAAAAATCACCTCACGTACCAAAGTTATTATGATCAACTCACCACATAACCCAACAGGGAGCGTGTTGAATGAAAATGACATTGAACAATTGAGGGCTATCACTGCCAATACAAATATTATCATCCTCAGTGATGAAGTATATGAGCATTTGATCTTCGATGATCTCCCGCATTTAAGTATGCTTCGTTATCCGGATCTGTTACAGAGAAGCTTTGTATGCTTTTCATTCGGTAAGACCTATCATTGTACAGGATGGAAACTTGGATATTGCATCTCCTCCCCGGAATTAATGAAGGAATTCAGAAAAGTCCATCAATTTAACTGCTTTACATGCTTTACGCCCACTCAGGTAGCATTAGCTGCGTATATGATAAATGAAGAAGCATATCTATCGCTTCCTAAGTTCTACCAGGCTAAAAGAGATTTTTTTGCTGAATTGATGAGCAAAACACCATTCAAACCCATGGCATCCCACGGTAGCTACTTTCAATGCTACAGTTATGCTCATCTAAGCAAGGAAAGCGATATGGATTTTGCTATCAGGCTGTGTAAAGACTATAAAATAGCAACGATCCCTGTATCGGCCTTTTATAAAAAAGCAGAGGATAATAAAGTACTGCGCTTCTGTTTTGCAAAAAAGGAAGAAACCCTTGAAAATGCGGTCAAAGGACTACTTCACTTTCAGTAAATTTACCATATATCCCCGTAAAAGTACCCCAATCAGTTTTAGGTATATCCCGAAAAGTGTTTAACCGCTAAACATCACAATGAACTGTTTCATATAACGTTTGCTTTTTCTATAGAAACGAATTATATTGTTGTAACATCCTAACCGCTACCTCATGTTTTTCAAACACCGTCCCTGTCTATTATTAGTGCTTGCACTTTGTGGCATTGCGTGTCAGAAGGTGTCGGATGAACGTACGCCAGCCTGGGAAAATTTAGTAAGTGTAAAATCTTCATCAACAGAAAACTTAGGTCACGTATTTAGCAGCTCCAATGTACTTTGGAAAATGCACCCATTGAATGACAACGCACCGGTATTCGTTCCATTGCCTAATAGCGCTTCAGGTTTTAATATGGTGATGATCGATAATGGCAAACTGAGCGGAGCTACTCCTGTAAATGCATTCAGGTTTGTTACAATCAATATGTATAACAAAACCACTAAGATCATTAATGTAGTATCAAAAACGACCGGCGCATTGGTTGAGCAATCCCTTGGCAGGATAACAAGGGTGGTGTTTGGAATGAATAAAAAAATGTATGTAGCCACAGAAGCGTCATATGGTGGAGGAGGCAGGCTTATAGAGTTGGATCCTTATACAGAAACAGCGTATGATCTTGGTAAACCATTTAAACTAAACGGAAAATATCTTGATATATATTCTTTGTCTGTTGGTAAAGACGGCGCTCTGTACGGAGGTTCTTTTGGTGGAAATGGGGAGGTGATGACTTTCAGGTACGACTATAATGGCAATTGGCAGGTTGATAAAAATGCGATCGATGATGAATTAAGGTATGTCATCAATGTTACCGGAGATAGCAGGTATACGTATGCATCTTGCGGAAAGAATAAATGGAAGCTTATTGTAATCGATAGAATGACTGGTGAAAAGCGGGTGATGCTTTCAACTACAGTCGCAATAGGTATGTTGGAACTGAATGCCCACGTTGATGCTATTTATTGTAAAATGGCTTCATACTATAAAGTCAATGGATTTAATTCACCTCAGCCTCTTGCAAGTTACCCCGGTACTGAAAGAGTAAGCTATATACCTTATGATTGTAATGATGCCAGATTGCCGCAGGTAAATTGGGATGCAGTGAATACTAAGCTCCGGTACTATTATAATTCGGGAGAGCAGGGATCAATTACGGTTAACAATATATATAAACAAACCTTTGAAACGAATATTGTTCAATACTCAAATGGAAATGTATATATCGTAGGTGGAAAGCCTTCTGCTTTAGCAGTATATAATAATCAAAAAGCTAACGTGCTTGGATCATTCCCGTTCAATGTGTATTGCGCAACAAATGGACTTCAGCAAACAAACGATGCCGCTAAATTGTTTTTCTCAGGTTATCCTAAGGGAAACTTATATGAATACAAAGTAAATGATTCATGGACATTGCCTGGAGAGCAAACCACAGCAGGATTAAGTTCACCCACGGCTACTAATCCTAGTACTGTTGCAGTTATGCAAAATGCAGATGGTGCGGGAACATTTGGTCCTATGTCAACTGGTGGTGTAGTGTATACCAAGACTGGCTACATAGTAGTTTCAGGAAATAACGATAGAGTTACAGCCAGTGGTAGCAGAGAATTTAGCATTGGCAGCGTGAAGAATAATGTAGTAAGAAATTTTTATCTTAATGAATTCGCTTCTTATGAATACCTGGCGTTGAGCGTTTCTAACGATAGCAACTATGCAGTAGTCGCAGCAATTTCCAAAGGCAAGGAATCAGGGAAACTTTATGTTTATGATCCTTCAACAAATTCTATCATCAGCAGTAGCGTAGTAGCCGAACTTGCGCATCCGGGAGCTACGATATCTAATTATAAAAATAATACGGTTTTGATCACTGCCAGTGATATGGTGATCCTGTATGATCTGGTAAAGAAGCAAACTATTTATAAACAGATTTTAGGTTCAGGGCAGCGTATTACCGCAATTGCAAAAGCTTCTGAAAGCACATTCTTCATAGCATCTATGTTTGCGGCGAACGTGTCAAAGATTCAAAAAGTAAAAGTTGATGATAAGCAAGGGGCAATGTCGTTATCGTTTTCTTACGTTGGCCAGGTAAAAGATGAAGATGGAGGAGAATCTCAGCCAATGTCTTTATCCATCGTTCCTACAGTACAAGGCTATGGAACTATTTATGTGGCAGGATTAAGATCATTATACCGCGTTAACAACGTTTTACTGTAACTCTTTTCTTTTTAATTTGGATATGGGAGTCTTTTAGGCTCCCTTTTTTATTAACGCTTCTGAATATTTACAGATCACCTAATTGAGGTCTAAGTATAATTTCTTCAACACAAGCTTGTGGCGATAAGAAAGATGCCGCGTATATCATTTCCGCTATATCATTTACATCCATGATACGTTCCGGTTCTATGTCACTTCCTGCCCATGAATCGGTATATACCGCTCCGGGATACACGGTGGTTACCTTTATATTATAAGGCTTTAGTTCTTCTCTCAGGTTTTTGCTTAAGCCTGCCAATGCAAATTTGCTGATGCTGTATGATCCGCCATTAGCATATGCCTGTAATGAAGCAATAGAACACATGTTGAATATATGTCCTGCCCGGGCTTCCATAAACATAGGAAGGAATGCTCTTGTTACTCTATATGCACTGTATAAATTGGATTCGATCATTTTTTCCAAGAGGCCTTCTTCTTCGTTGTGAATGCTGCCTGGTAGAAACTCGCCTGCATTATTTATCAATACATCAATCAGCGGTGTGTGTTCTTTGGTCCAATTGAACAAATCCGTCACTTCCTCAAAAGAGGTTACATCACCTGCAAATACTTCAACATTTGCTTTCAAAGTAGTGTTGGCTAACTCTTCTCTCACTTCGTTCAAAGCCGCTGCATTTCGTGCACATAAGAACACCCTGTTATTACCGATAGTTGCAAATTTTACAGCTAGTGCTTTTCCAATTCCTCTTGATGCCCCGGTTATCAATACATTCATGATTGCGGTTTAAGTTTTGAGTATAGCAAGATAGTCACCAAAATGATATTGTAAATTGCGGACGATGAAGTACAAGCATGTTTTTTTCGATCTTGATCATACGATATGGGATTTTGAAACCAACGCTAAAGAAACTTTAGAAGAGTTGTATGCATTAAACAACCTTTCGGAGCGTGGCATTAATGGTTTCGATGAGTTCTTTGCCCGGTATAGTTATCATAACGAAAGGCTTTGGGATCGCTATACCAAAGGTCTCATCAAGCATGAAGAATTGAAATGGAAAAGAATGTGGCTAACGCTTCTTGATTTTAAAATGGCCGATGAAGATTTATCTAAAAAAATGTCAGTTGAGTTTTTAGAAAGGCTACCCCTGAAGAAAAATCTATTTCCCTATACAGTAGAGATACTCACCTATTTAAAAGATAAAGGTTACAAGCTACACCTCATCACCAATGGGTTTGATGTTACGCAACGCGGCAAGCTACGAAGCGCAAACCTTAATGATTTTTTTGTAGAGGTGATAACTTCTGAAACTTCACAGTCGCTTAAACCAAACAAAGAGATATTCGATTTCGCTCTTAACAGGTGTAACACCTGTACTGATGAATGTATCATGATCGGCGATAATCTCGATGCTGATATACAGGGAGCCATTAATGCGGGTATAGATAATGTTTTCGTGAACCATCTCCACATCGAACCTCATATCAAGCCTACTTATGTAGTGCATCATCTTAAAGAATTAGAGGAGATCCTTTAGCGGCTGTAGTAAGCCTGTTAAGGTAAACTATTGGCAAAGTGTTTGTCTTTCAATCTCTAAAATAGAAAGATGAAAAATCTAAACGCTTTATTCATCCTGCTGTTCACCCTTTCAGTAACGCTTAGTTCTTGCGAAGTGGTAGGTGGTATTTTCAAAGCAGGGTTCTGGACAGCCATCATTTTGATAGTTCTTATTGTAGCGGTTGTATTATGGCTGATTGGTAAGTTCAGGGGAAGGAGATAAATAAAAAATCCCGCCTGTAGCGGGATCAATCTTTTTTGTTGACAAGCATTAAGCCTTAACTGTCTTAGTATCTTTTTTCTTTGCCTTGTCTTTACAACATTTCGCTTCTTTCTTATCGCCTTTTTTGCAGCACTTATCACCTTTGCTACATTTCTTATCATCACCGTGAGCAAAAGCAACACCGGTAAAAAGGAAGGCTGCAGTAGCCAGAGTCAAGATCTTTTTCATCTGAATATTTTTTGTGCATCCAAATATACTTCGACATTATAAAGTTGTCAGCGGATGCATTGTTAAAGTTCTGCTTAGTGATCACAATCATTTACAGGGCAATGATTCGCCTTCTTGCAATAACGGAAATTTAAATAATGAGCTGCTACTATAAAGCTCACCGCTGGAATAAGAAAGTACAGTTGTTGTTCGTGCCACACTTGCTTTAGTAAAAGCAAAATAAGTCCTATACCAAGGATAATGATGGGCTGCACCTTGTGATGATGTTTTCTCCATCCATGATACAGGGAGTATGATCCGATAGCAGCAGCGATGCAAATCATCACTATTTCAAAAAAGCTATTATTGATGATCTCAATGCCAAACAAGGGTAAACTTTGCAGGAAGAGTGGAAGCAAAGCACAATGAATGGCGCAAGCCAGCGAAGTACTAATACCCAGCGCATCCCAGTTTATCTTTAGCTTCATCAGTCAGCAAAAGTAAAACGATGCAACTTTGTTGCAAAATGTTTGTTGAAATAAGTTTAGTTAAACTACCGTACCGTAATTTTGCCGCTTAAACAGCTGAAATGAAGAAGTTATTGGGTTATGGGATCTTTTTCGTGGTTTTAGTGGCTGCTTTTCTCTACTTCTCATTCAGGGGAACGGACGAATGGAAGGTCAAAATGGCAACCATAAGCACAGTAAAGCCATTCACATTCACCACACAGGAAGGAAAACCGTTCACTGAGCAGAATTACCAGGGGAAAGTTTCTGTAGTTGAATATTTCTTCACCACATGCAAAGGAATTTGCCCTAAGATGAATGCAAACATGCAAAAAATATTTGATGAGTTTAAAGATGAACCTGCTTTCCAGGTAGTAGGAATTACGAGCATGCCTGAAACTGATTCAGTACAGCGGATGAAATTCTATTCTGACTCGATGAAACTCGACCCTAAAAAATGGATATTACTCACCGGCCGTAAAGACAGTTTATATAATGCTGCTAGAAGAAGTTATTTGCTCGATGATCCCAAAAACGCAGTTGACAAAATTGAAGATCAGTTCATTCACACGCAATTTTTTGCACTGGTAGATAAAAATGGCGATGTAAAAGGACAGGTGTATGATGGATTGAAAGCGGATGAGATCACCAAGCTGAAAGAAGATATCCGTAAATTGCTTAAAGAGAAACATGGTAAGAACGGAGCCACTAATCTTTTTAATCCTTAGTTATGGGTGTTGATACAATCGCGGATCTGTTGAAGAAGAACCAACTGAGTGTAACAGATAGCAGGAAAAAAATACTGGAATACTTTCTCAAATCAAACGGTGCACTTGCCCATGCTGATATTGAGAAGATGAGCGCAGATAAATTCGACCGCGTTACTATTTACAGAACACTGCAGACATTTGTAGAGAAAGGTATCATTCATACTATTCCTACGCCAGATAATTCTATCAAATACGCGTTATGCAAAGATGAGTGCAAGGAAGGTCATCATCATGACGATCACATTCACTTCTTATGCGATAGTTGCGGAACAACTTACTGCCTGGATGCACATATACCTGAAGTTTCTTTACCAAGAGGATTTAGTGTAACGCAGACAGACGTTGTAGTGAGTGGTGTTTGCGAAAAATGCAATAACTAGTATTTATTCTTCCAATCTTTCTTTAGGTGTTGATTTAAAATTCGCCAGGTAAACCCCTGCAAAGATCAGTACAGCAGAAATGGCTTTCGATACGGTAAATTCTTCTCCCAAAAATATCATTGCAATAACAGCAGCAAACACAGGCTGCGTGTATATATAAGCACCTGTTGCAGCAGCGCCGATCGTTTGTACGCCATAAATATTGAAGAGATAAGCGAAGAAGGTTCCGGGAATAACGATCACCGCAATGGCGATCCAATGTGAAGGCCCTATCGCATTCCAATCCGTCTCAATAAAATCATTCCATCCGAAAGGAACCATCATAAAAAAACCGATAGTAAAAAGCCAGCGGGTAACATGCACACCCGAGTAATTATTCATCAGCGGACGAACGATCACCAGGTACACCGCATAAGAGATCGCATTGATCAATACAAGAATATCACCCGTTATCACATCTTTAGCCAACGGACCAGAATCTCTCATCAATATTAAATTCACTGCACCTGCAACTCCCAAGACCAGCCCTGCCACTTTTAAAATGCTCAGCTTATCCTTCAATAAAAATGCAGCGATAAAGATGATGAAGATCGGTGTAGCCAGCATCAGCAACGCTGCATGAATGGAGGTGGTAAGTGAAAGCCCTTTAATGAATAACATCTGGTTTATCGCCACACCTGTAGCCGCACAAAGGATAAATAACCAAATGTCTTTTTTATTGATGCCCGCTTTTGTCGGCTTAATAGAAAATGAGATCCAGAAAAGTAAACCAGTGACCAATACACGTAAAATGTTCAACGCAAAAGGTTGTATCACCGCAGGCGTAACATACTTAACAATGCTGAAGTTGGCTCCGAAAATAAAGTTGGCTGCTAATACGGCTGCATGTGCTTTGGTGCGTTTGCTCATCTCGCTGCAAAACTATGGCTTAGACGTTCATGTATGGTTGTACCAGGGTTGGAAACAAAAGGTGGAGGAGAAGTATATGGAAATTGATCTGCTTCTTCAATCGCTTTTGACAAGTTGAAATTCTTTTGATCCACACTCAAGCACCACTGCTGCTGCATCAAATGCTCAGCTAAGTATTCCTGTTCTGTCTGGCCAGGCGTAGGAATAAGGATCGCTTTCTTCTGCAGCAGTAAGATCTCCATTACAGAAGTATATCCCGAGCGACATATCACATATTCAGCAGTATTAATGACTGCATTTAATTCCCTTCGGGATAGATGATTCTTTATCGTAACATTTGAAACTGCAATTGACATTGGATATTCACCATCCGCCGGCTTACCTCTCACTACCAAACAGGTTTCTTTTATACCATTAAGATCTCGTAAAACAATTTCTTCTAATAATGTTCTTTGCGGCTCGGGGCCTGATAAGAGAATTACATATTTGTAACGCGTACCTGGACTAATGCTTTTTCCAAAAGTGGAGAGCGGGCCGATGTATTTTACAGGAACACGAGGAAGTGTTTTCGGATGCGATAACTCCCCTGCAATATTCCTTTCCCCTGCTATATCCGGTACCCAACATTCAGTAAACCGTTCAATGTATTTGTAATTCTTCTTCCGCATCAAATCTTCTATCCATTTTACAGAAGCTTTGATCGTTAACTGGTGCGTAATGAATATGCAGGGAATTTTCTTTGAGTGCAATCCATACCTGTTCTCGCTGATCACCATATCGATCTTATGTTCATCTATCACCTTATCCAACCAAGCATGCTCATACTTTATCGCAGACAATATCTTCGGTACCTGTTGCAATATCTTCAACGCAAGTAAACTGCTCTTTGAACTATAACGCACATCATAACCTTTCAATTGGAGGAACTGTAACCCCGGAAATTCCTGCTCAAGCAAAACTTTCTGAGCACCGTCACAAGCGATCACTACCGTACATCCAAGGTTAATTAAAGCATTAACCACAGGTATGCAGCGTGTTGCATGCCCCAGTCCCCAATCCAGCGGAGCCACCAGCACTTTTCGATTGTTAAATTTGGTTTCCAATGGTTTCTGCAAACAATTTGTGGGGAGAAAAGTAGTTATTTTACAACACAGTCAAGCATATGAAAGCAAAGTTCAACCGATTGGCATTTATCTTGTTTATGATAATACTGATAGCAGGCACATCTTGCAATAAAGGGTTATTCAACAAGAACAAAACAAAGTATTGCGGATGTCCCTCAGCCAGGTAAGAACTTTAAATGGTGCTGTATGTATTACGGTGGACGGGATTTAATGGTATTGTCAAACAAGGTGGCACTCACGCCGCAACAACTGGAAAGGGAATTAGAATCACTCAACGAACTTTTATACAGCGTAGAGAACCTCTCAACATTCTGCCGCGTTACGGAGATCATCAACCTCAATAATTACAAAATACTTCGCAAGCAACATCACATCGAAAAGGCATTGCGTGACATGCAAACCAGGCCCTTCATTTTCGTAAGTAATATGAATTGATTTTTTTGGTAGCCAGCTTTAGCATTTCATAGCATCACCTGTTGCGTCGCACACTTGTACGTTCAGATCAGCTTTCAGCGATCAGCTTCGCCAGGTAAACAATCATCATGCGCCAGGCTTCCTCCATTTTTGTTTTTAAGACCCCAGGACTTAACCCAAACTTCAGCGGTTAGCACTCTAATTCAACTAAAACCTGCTCCTCCATTTTAAGCCACACCTTTGAAACACCCCGATGCTGAAAAAAACCGCTTAGGCGAGCAGTTGGCCTGACCAAATGACCTGCTACACGATACAAACGATCTGCTAACCTGACCAAATGACCTGCTACACGATTCAAATGATCAGCTAAGTGTTTCAAATGATCAGCTAACTGATTCAATGACCTGCTAAGCGTTGCAAATGATTAGCTAACCGATTCAAATGATCAGCTAATTGATTCAAAGCATTGGCAAGACCTTGAAAGCGTTAGTTTAATTTTTCTAATGCAGTTTCCAACTTCTCCAACATTTCTCCAATTTCTTCTTTCTTACAAGTGCCTACACTCAATCTATACCATGGGCTGGTTCTTTCGGCACCGAAGGCATAAAAAGGAACGATAGCGAGTTTGGCTTCGCTTAATAAATAAGAGGTAACATCAGATTGGTTCTCTAAAACCTTTCCATCGGCAGACTTGCCGGCGAGATCGAATTTTATAGTGAGATAAATAGCAGCCTGCGGTGTAATAGCATCAACTGAATAACCTTTTTGTTTCAAAGCCTGGATGCCGTTGTAGATGCCATTCAATCTTTCCTCTAATTCTTTTTTGAATTGAACGAGGTAGGTCTTGATCGCATCTTTTTGTTTAAAATAATTTACCATCGCCTTCTGCTCAGCCATCGGTGCCCATGCACCCACGTGGCTAAGTAAACTTTTCATCTTAGCGATCACTGCCGCCGGTCCTAAGGCCCAGCCTACTCTTACACCTGTTGCAGCAAAAGCTTTTGAAATACCATCGATGAAAATGGTGTATTCTTTCATTTCAGGCCTAAGGCTAATAGGGTTGTAATGTTTCGTTTCACCGTAGGTGAGTGTCCAGTACATCTGGTCGAACATCACGTACAATTTCTTTTGTCCTGCTGCACGGCTATTATTTTCTTCGATCACCAGGTCACAGATCTGTTCAAGCTGGTCTTTACTGAGCGTAGTGCCAGTTGGGTTCTGCGGTGTGCATAAACAAAGCAAAGTGGCTCCCTTTAAACATGGTGCTATCTGCTCTACCGTAGGCATGAAGTTGTTTTCAGGAGTACATTCTATCAGGCAATGTTGTCCATCGGTTAAATGGGCATAGTGATTATTATTCCATGATGGTGCTGCATAGATCACTTTATCACCTTTATCAACGATCGTTTTGAAACAAGTATAGATCAAGGGGCGCCCACCCGCGGCGATCAATACTTCGTCGGTATTGAATTCAATTCCTTCAAATTCTTTTATGAAATCACAAACAGCTTTTCTTAATTCACCCACACCATCTGCCGGAGGATAGTTGGTGTTATGTTGCCTGTAAGATTCCAGTATCGCTTCTTCCAATTCTTTTGGAACAGGAAAGATCGATGGATCAAAATCGCCGATCGTATAGTTGTAAATCTTTTCACCCTGCTTAATTCTTTCATTGATCGCATTACCCAGTTTAACGATCTCGGAACCTATAAGTGTTTCGGCTAGTTGGCTTAGTTTGGTCATCGAATGGCAGGTTTTTTTTGACTCGGGCAAATGTAAGAAAGCCCCACCGAAGTGAGGCTTTCTGTTAGTGTTATTTAGCTTGGAGCTTTTAGCTATCAGCTATCAGCTATCAGCTGGCTGCTGACCGCTGACTGCTGACAGCTAATCGCTTTATTCAATCGGCTTATAATCTTTAAACAACCTGATCGGATTTGATTCTACCAGCTTTCTATAATCACTCCATTTTGTATTAAAGAAATTATTCACTCTGTTCAATGCCTGTTGTATCAATCCTTCAGCTCTTGCCACCAGCATTTCTTCCTGTGCAGAAGGCGGCATTGGTTTGCTGGCTATTGCAAAGTTGGCTTGCTGGTATTGATTCATAACAGTGATCTGTGGTACCTGTCCGTAACCTTGCTTATCCTGTGGCTTTCCGCTGATATATTCACGAATCGCTTTGATGGAATCTTGCATGGCTTTATTCGCTTTGCGAAGGGTGTCAGCTTCTTTACCTGTTACATCCTTTAACTGGGCATTGAGTTTAGAAATAACTTCTTCAGACTCTGTTAAACGATCCATTGCTTCTGTAAGTTTATCAGCGCTTCTTCTCAAACGATCCTGCAATCTCCTTTGCGCATTTCTTACTTCAGTTCTGTTGCCTAGTCTTGGATCATCTTTCACAGTAACAAAAGTTGAGTCCCTGTTACCGCCAAGCAGTAATACGACTTTGTAAGTTCCGGGCAATACTTGTTGACCGCCCTGCTCGGGTGCTCCCGGTTTTGGTTTTGGTGAGCCGGGATTTCTGAATCCTCTTTCCTCCATGTTCCAATAGTTGCGGTTGAATCCGCTATCAACTTTCCAGCGAAGATTGCGGATCACTTCATTCTTATCGTTATAGATGCGAACGGTAACACTATCCATTCTAGCTCTTCTTGCAGAGGATGAGTCTTTGCGTGCTGTATCAACATTCCTGTTTGGATGATTTACAAAATAAGAAACTGCAGCGCCTCTTCTCCTGTTCTCTGCATCCCACATACCCCACGTGCTCCACTCGTAACCCGGTGCATTTTTATAAGAAGCCTGTACAGCATCCGGTGCAGCAAACGCCGTGAGTGTATTGTTCACTACACCTTTGTTGGCAGCGAGTTTTCTCAGCGGACGAATATCATCCATTATCCAAAGGCTTCTTCCGAAAGTTGCTATGGCTAGATCCGCTTCTCTTTCCTGTATCGCAAGATCGTAAGTAGATACTGAAGGATATCCATTTTTCCATTGCTGGAAGGAATTGCCGTTATCTAAACTGATCCAAAGTCCTTGCTCAGTTCCCACGAAGATCAGGTTAGGTTCTGTTGGATCTTGTATCATGGTCAACGCATAGCCTGTTACTTTTTTATCGTCTACTAGTCTTGTCCATGTCTTACCAAAATCAGTTGTACGGAAGATGTACGGTTTCATATCACCACGGCGATAATCATTCGCCACAACAAAAGCTTCGCCTGCGTTGAAACGGGATGCCCTTATCTGCGGTATCCATGCACCAACCGGTAAGCCGGGAATTTTACCTCGGAAGTTCGTCCAGGTTTTACCTCCGTCTTGCGTGAGTTGCACATTGCCATCATCTGTTCCCACCCAAATAACACCTTGCTGTTTCGCTGAAGGTTCGATGGCGAGAATAGTGCAATAGTTTTCTGCGCCGGTGATATCTATACTCAAACCACCGTTCTTGCTTTGATCGATCTTAGCGCTATCATTTGTCGTAAGATCACCAGAGATCGTTTCCCAGCTTGCACCTTTGTTATTGCTCTTATGAACGAATTGGCTTCCGAAATAAATTGTGTTTTTGTTGAATGGATCCTGTGCGATCGCTGCATTCCAGTTGAAGCGTAATCTTGTAGCAAGGTCAGGTGCAACCGGACGGATAGATCTCCAGCTCTCACCTGTTTCCACATTATAGCGGCCAACACTTCCACCCTGGCTCATGGCGTACACCCACTTTGCATCATCGGGATCAGGCATCACATCAAAACCATCACCGCCCCATAAACTTTCCCAATAGAAGTTTTTAATACCGCCGCCGATCCATGTATAGGCAGGTCCTCTCCAGCTTCCATTATCCTGCATACCACCCATTACATTGTAAGGTTGTTCGTTATCTACATTGATATGATAGAATTGACCTACCGGAAGTTTCTCATCAAACATCCATGTCTTTCCACGATCTCTTGTGATACCGATACCACCATCATTACCATCAATGATGAAGTTTGGATTCTCGGGATGTATCCAGAACGCATGGTGATCGGGATGGATACCATTGTAAGGAATAACGGTCGTGAAAGTTTTGCCGCCATCTTCACTTACTGAAACGATCTGGTTGATCAGCCACAGGCGATTTTCATTCTGCGGATCCACTACGATATCCTGGAAATAAAACGGACGATTGGTAACAACTGCAGGATCGCTATTCACGAGTTGCCAGCTATAACCACCATCATCACTTTTATACAAGCCGTTCTTTGTGGCTTCTATTAGTGCAAATATTCTGTTAGGATTTGCACGATTGATCGTTAAGCCGATTCGACCATAATCTCCATCAGGTAAACCTTCTGCCTTACCCAGCTTGCGGAATGTTTTACCTCCGTCTGTTGTCATGTACAAGCCACTTCCTTTTCCACCACTATTTAAACTATAAGGCGTTCTGTTATGCTGCCACATGTTTACAAATAGTTTGTTAGGATTTGTTGGATCCATGACCATATCACCTACACCTGAAGTATCGTTCGTGTATAAGATCTTCTGCCATGTATCACCGCCATCGGTTGTTTTAAATACGCCTCTTTCAGGATGTGCAGCGTAAGGGTTACCAATGGCGCCGGCATACACAATGTTGGGATTGGTAGGATCGATAATGATGCGATGAATGTTTCTTGTTTTTTCAAGACCCATTCTTTTCCATGATCTTCCGCCGTCAAGGGTTTTGTAAATACCTTCTCCAAGGTTGAGTGAGTTTCTTGGATTGCCTTCACCAGTACCTACCCAAACGATATTGGGGTTACTCTGCGTGATGGCCAGTGAGCCAATGTTCAGGATAGGCTGATCATCGAAAACGGAAGTCCAGCTTACGCCGCTGTTATCTGTTTTCCAAACACCACCAGAGGCGGCACCAAGGTAGATCACATTCGGATTAGCTATCACCGCATCGACTGCAGTGATCCTGCCACTCATTCCCGCCGGCCCGATGTTTCTCGGTTTCCAGTTCTTAAAATGTTTGTTGAGATCAACTTGTTGTTGAGAGTATGCAGCAAATGATGATATGCATGCTGCAAGCATCAGGATTTTTCTCATGTTAGTTAATTGATAGACGTGAAATTTCTGAAATAATAATGCTATAACCAAATGTTATGTATGAATGGCTGAATTGATTTAGATTTATTGAAACTTACTGCTTGCCATTAAAGATCAAAAGCACTGTACTTACAGGATTGTATGCAGCCATTGCCGCATTTCTTACTTACACGATGATATTCGGGTTCAGAAAGAGTTTTACTGTATGCACTTTCGATGGACTAAGTTTTCTGGGTTTAAATTATAAGACACTCCTGGTGATCAGCCAGGTGTTGGGATATATGCTGGCAAAGTTTTACGGCATCAAATACATTGGTGAATTGAAGCGAGTAGGCAGGCATAAGATCATTTTCTTGTTGACGGGAATTGCATGGTTGAGTTGGTTATTGTTTGCCGTGGTTCCTGTTCCGTATAATATTATTTTTCTTTTCATTAATGGATTTCCTTTAGGAATGTTGTGGGGCGTAGTGTTTTCCTATGTAGAAGGAAGAAGAACGACAGATTTTATAGGCGCTGCGTTGGCGGTGAGTTTTATCTTTTCGTCGGGATTTGTAAAGACAGTTGGCGGATGGCTGATGCTGGATCTGAACATCAGTGAATTCTGGGTGCCCTTTTTTACAGCATTGGTCTTTGCATTGCCTTTGGTTTTATTTGTGTGGATGATGGAACAAATTCCGCCACCCACAGAAGCAGATGAGCAGGCCAGGATGTTGCGCAAGCCGATGAGCGCAGGTGAAAGAAAGCAGATCATCAAAATGTTTTTGCCGGGACTGATCGCTTGCATACTGATATACACTTTCGCCACCATCTTCAGGGATATCCGCGATAATTTCAGTGCAGATATGTGGAAAGAGATGGGCTATTTTGATAAGCCTTCCATTTTTACAAAGACTGAGACGCCCATCACTTTGATTGTGCTTGTACTCATTGGCAGCATGGTGATGATCAAAAATTCTTCAAAGGCTTTCATGATCGCTCATTTGATCATTGCATTGGGCTTTGTCATTGCAGGAGTTTCTACGTACCTCTTCAGTAACCAGCAAATTGAACCGGTGTGGTGGATGATATTGGTTGGATTAGGATTATACATGGTATACATCCCGTTCAATTCAGTTTTCTTTGAAAGAATGATCGCCGCATTTCGCTTTACCGGTAATGTAGGTTTTTTGATATACCTGGCAGATTCGTTTGGTTATTTAGGAAGTGTAGGGGTGTTGTTCAGCAAGGAAGTGTTCAAAATAAAAATGAACTGGGTTGAATTCTTCAGCCAAAGTGTAATGATATTGTCTGTAGTTGGAATCATCCTTACAATATTCTCTTCCTTCTATTTTAAACAAAAGAAAAAGGCCAGTAACTACTGACCTTTCTTGTATTTCTTTTCTGCTTCCTTTGCTTTCTCAAAATCGAGTATCACTCCGTTGATGCAGTAACGCAAGCCTGTTGGGGGAGGTCCATCTTCAAACACATGGCCTAAGTGTGCTTTGCATCGGCCACATTGCACCTCTGTTCTTTCCATTCCATGTGAATGATCGGGTGTATAGATGATCGCTGATTTGCTGATGGGTTCGTAAAAACTTGGCCAACCGCAACCACTTTCAAACTTTGTGTCGCTTTTGAAAAGAGCATTACCACAAGCTTTACAATAATAAGTTCCTATTTCCTTGAAGTTCTCATACTCGCTGGTATATGGTCGTTCGGTGCCCTTTTGGCGTGCAATGTAATAGACATCGGCAGGTAGTATTTTCTTCCAATCGGCTTCACTTAATACAACTTTACTGGTGTCTGTTCTTGAGTATACTGGTTTATCGTTGCTCTTTGTTGTATCCATCCTGGTTTTTTTAGTTGTGTCGGCTTGTGAATGGCAACTGCTAAACGCAAATGCTGCCACAAGGAATAGAAAATTCTTCATATACGAATTTACGAATGATTGATGGGTTGGTTTACCAGCATACATACGACCAGGAGTAATTAACCTTACGTTTTAGCTGGTGCGCAGAGATATAGAGTACAAGAGTGCGACGCAACCGGTGTTGAATAGCGGTTCTGCAGTTGGAAACATAAAAATCCCGCTCCAGATTAATCTTGCATTAGAGATGACGGTTGTTAAGGCTTATTTAAAATCAGTCCCTTATATTTGGCCCTCAACATTGGTTAGTAAGCGATCATGTTCAATATTATTCTATTTGGCCCTCCGGGAAGTGGTAAAGGCACTCAAAGCGAAAAACTAATTGCTAAATACGGTTTGAAACATCTTTCAACAGGTGACCTGTTGCGTAGCGAGATATCCCGGGAGACTCCTTTAGGGCTTGAAGCAAAAGGATTTATGGATAAAGGCCAGTTGGTGCCTGATGAGGTGGTGATTGGTATGATCAGTTCTGCATTGGATAATAATCCGCAGGCTAAAGGGTTCTTGTTTGATGGTTTCCCTAGAACGGAAGCGCAAAGTGAAGCTTTGGATAAGTTGCTGAGGCTGAAGAATACCCAGATAGGGGTTGTACTGGCTTTGGAAGTTTCTGAAGATGAATTGGTGAAACGATTGTTGAACAGAGGCCTTACCAGCGGCAGAAGTGATGATACGAATGAAGAGGTGATAAAGGCAAGAATCACGGAATATCATAAGAAAACCTCCGCAGTAGCTGATTATTATAAGAAGTTTGATAAGGTGGTGATGGTGCCTGGCGAAGGCTCTGTGGATGAAATTTTTTCATCTCTATGCAGCGAGATCGACAAAAGATTGTCATAATATTGTTTCGTAACCAATACCAACTGCGTAATCCCACATTGTTTGATGTGGGATTCTTATTTAAAACCTGGCAGAAGTTGCATGCCAATTTTAATGGATATGTTATTTCATCCTAAGCTTATATAGATTGAGGTATGCGTTCGTTATTCCTGGCTCTATCTCTTTTGGTTAGCTCAACAGCTTTTGCACAACCTTCGTATACTTTCAAATGGGATGTAGCCAGCAAGTTTCCCAAACCGTTGGGGTGGGTGTCTGATTTCGAAAAGATTTTATCTCCAGCTTCGATTAATACACTTGAAAAGATGATCATTCATCATGAAAAGAAGATGGGCAATGAGATAGCAATTGTTACGGTGGATAGTATTGGAAGCTATCCTGATTTCTTTGAATACTCTGTTTCCTTATTCAATAGTTGGAGTATAGGTAAACAAGATGAAGATAATGGTGTATTGATCTTGTTCAGTAGTAAGATGAAACGAGTAAGGATCGCCACCGGATTGTTGTTAGAAACGAAGTTGACAGATGATTTTTGTAAGGACGTAATAGATAAAATGATGGTGCCCTTGTTCAAGAAAAACGAATTTGCTGAAGGATTACAAAAAGCTCTTGAAAAAATAATCAGGCAATTAGAAAAATAAAAGCCGCATATCTGCGGCTTAATTTATTATGTAGCTCATGCTGCCATCTTTTTCGTCTTTCAGCTGAATACCCAGCGCCGCCAGTTCATTTCGTATCTTATCGCTGGTAACAAAATCTTTTTTGCTTCGTGCTTCTTTGCGGATGTTGATCAATAATTCTACTACTCCTTCTAATTTATCTCCACCTGCTTTTTCCACTTTTAATCCAAAGATGTCTTCAACATACACTTTCATTGTTTGCTTCAGCAAGCTGAATGTAGATGAACTGATTGCATCTGCTGCGAGATGTTTGTCTTTTATTCCATTGATGACAGGAGCCAATTCAAACATATTAGCCAGCACTTTGGCAGTATTAAGATCATCGTTAATGAATTCATCAAAGTCATTCAGTAACTTATTCACTTTAGCATCCAGTTCATTATCTGTCGCCTGCTCACTTTCAACAGTTATCTTTTGCAGGTTCTCGTATGCTTCCCATAATCTCTTCAATCCCTTTTCACTTGCCTGTAAAGCTTCATTGCTGAAATCAAGCGTAGAGCGGTAATGTGTTTGAAGTATAAAGAACCTGATGGTCATTGGATGATAGGCTTGTTCCAATATCGGGTGATCGCCACTGAACAACTCGGTAAGCTTAATGACATTGTTATAGCTTTTGCCCATTTTTCTCCCGTTGATCGTTATCATGTTATTGTGCATCCAATAACGAACCGGAGCTTTATGATTGCAAACCGCACTCTGTGCTATTTCGCATTCATGATGTGGAAATTGCAGATCCATTCCACCGCCGTGAATATCAAACTCAGCACCTAAATACTTTGTGGCCATTGCAGAGCATTCAATATGCCAGCCGGGAAAACCCTCGCCCCAGGGGCTCTTCCAACGCATGATATGTTCTGGGGGTGCATTCTTCCATAAAGCGAAATCGGCTTTATTCCTTTTTTCTTCCTGGTTGTCGAGATCTCTCGTGGTTTCCAGCATATCATCTAAATTCCTTCCACTCAACATGCCGTAAGGCAATCCTTTATCAGCAAAATCTTTGTGGTATTTTTCTACATCAAAATAAACTGAACCATTAGCAACATATGCATAGCCATCTTTGATGATGTGCTCTATCATTACAATCTGCTCAACGATATGCCCTGTTGCAGTGGGCTCAATGCTCGGCTCAATATTGTTAAGCTGTTTCATCGCCCAATGGTACAGGTTAGTGTATTTCTGCACCAGTTCCATCGGCTCTAACTTTTCGATCACCGCTTTCTTGCTGATCTTATCTTCTGCTTCCCGGCCCTTTTCTTCAAAATGTCCGGCATCAGTGATATTTCGAACATATCTCACCTTATAACCTAAATGCACCAGGTATCTATATAGAACGTCAAAGGTTACATATGGTCTTGAATGACCCAAATGACTTTCACCGCTAACAGTTGGCCCACACACATACATTCCCACATGACCATCAACAATCGGTTTGAATTCTTCTTTTTTGCGAGTGAGTGAATTGTATATTTTAAGAGGCATTGCTTCTGTAATTAAAGTGAATAATTATGGATAATAGCGCACAAAGGTATTAGCTGAATTAACAGCAACAGCAGCAACAATCGGGGAGAGTATATGTGTAGAAGCTTTTCATGCTGAAACGAAGATATTATTTTTTCAGTTGCAAATCGGTAACCAGTAAAAGATGGTCACTTAAACCTTCGTCGATCATATCAAATTGTAACACATCAAATCGTCTGTCTGGTAAAATATAATCGATGCGTAAAGTAGGGGCTAAAGAAAGATATGTTCTGCCGATGCCGAACCCTTTTTGTAGAAAAGCATCTTTGTTAGCACCTTTGATTGTAAAGTACGTGTAAGAGTTGGGTACGTCATTGAAGTCACCTGCTATCACTGTAGGATGGGGACTATTGTAAATTTCAGTTTTCACAATTCTTGCCTGGTGCGCCCTTCGCGTAAAAGCGAGTTTCATTTTTCTGATCAGGCCTTTTGATGCTTCGAGTGTTTCATCGTCCTGAGATCTTATTTTTTCAATTCCTTCATAATCGTTGGAGTTGAATTTAAAGGATTGAAGATGGGTGTTGAATATCCGTATCGTATCGCCGTCATTCACTACATCTGCATAAAGCAAACTTTCTCCGTAACGGCCGGGGTACTTAGTTCTACCTGTATCAATAAAAGGAAGTTTGGAAAAAATAATACTTCCTGATGCAAACGAGCCATTATCTCTCGTGAAATCTTTTGAGAAATGATAATATGGATATATACTGGTGAATAGTGCCAGGTTATTACTGAAGCTTTGGGTATAAGAATGATTAAATTCCTGCAGGCAGATCACGTCGGGCTGTAAATTGACTATGGCATCAGTTATCTCCTGCTTAATATGCTTTCTTCTTTCTTTATTGATATTGACCCCTAAAAAACTCCTGATGTTCCAGTCTGCTATGCGAATAACATTTGCTTGTTTGGTAGTGTTGAATTCAGATGGACTGTTGAATGCCAGGATCACGCCTAATTGAGCGTAGCCAAGTATTAAAGTAATGATTGAGATCCAGGAATATTTAGGCCGAACGAACCACCAGAAAATGATCCACAGTAATAATATTAGGGCAAGATAAGGCACCATAAGGCCCATGAAACCCATGAACCACCAGGTAGAAGGATTAAGAAAGGGAGTAAGACACGCGATAAGAAAGATTCCGCAGAAGATGCAGTTCAGTATGAGAAAAAATCTTTTGGTAAATCTTCTGAAGAAACTTGTGGCCATGCCTTTAAATTGCTGTTGAAGTTATTCTTTCCATTTAAAATCTGCAACAATCGGCAAGTGGTCTGAATAATTTAATTCAGGTCTATAGTAATTCACATTTAAGAGCGCATCAGAATGAAAAACTACATCTATCCTGATTTTTGGAAAGACCCGGTTATATGTTCCGCCGAATAAAAAACCTCTTTCAAGGAATACATCATTCAAGTTTCCCTTTATGCGTTGGTGCACATTGCTTGATGGAACCGAATTAAGATCGCCACAAAAAATTTTAGGTATAATGGTAGTATCGATTGTTTTGCGAATAATCTCTGCCTGTTGTGCATGCATTTTTCCGTAATGTCGGAGTTTGGAAAAAATGCTTTTCAATTTGATTTCAGTACTGTCGCCGACTACGTACTTCACTCCAGGCTTGTCACTAGGCCAGAGACTCATAGAAGAAAGATGAGCTGTAAAAATTCTCAAAGGCTTTTTCTGGTAATGAATATCTATGTATGCTATTCGTTCAAGACTGCCTGCGCTATGCAAGCTAACTGATCCCGAATCAGCTAAGGGTAATTTAGAAAAAATAGCTACTCCATAATATAAGTTAGAAATGCCACTACTAAGTCTGCTGTAATTCGAGTAATGATAGTTGTTGTATTGAAGATAATCTCGCAGTTCTTTAATGTTTGATAAATACCCGGGGGCAGAATTCTCCACCATATCCTGGATGCATAAAACATCAGGCTGCATTTCTTTTATGAATTTAAATATTTTGCGACGTGCATTGTTAGGAGAATCTGCAATGATTTGGTCATTCACAAATTCATTTACATTCCATGTCATTACTCGCAGTGCTGAATCAGGTTTATTCTTATGGTGAGCTGTTAGAATATTAAAGGCGACGGTTGAAGTAATATTTTTATATCCTGCCAGCGTTAAAATCAGAAGTAAGAAACCTGCCTTTCTTTTACTGAACAGCCATACAACTGCAGTGACCACATATACCGGGAGTATCAATAAATATCCAATCGAAAAAATGGTGAGCAATGAGAACCATTCCGAGGATATATAAGCCGTAAGGCAGGAAATCAAATAGAGAACAGTAATGCTTACAGTGAAGATTATTCCAATGATCTTTAAAAATCGCTTCATTACAGATCTTGCTCACTTGCTTTTTTCAGAAATTCCTTTTCTTCTTCAGTAAGCTGTTCATAGCCATGCTGGTTGATCTTGTCCAGTATCTCATCCAGCTTATGCGGTGTTAGATTAGATCTTTTTTCAAAAGGTTTCGCAGTCGCTTTATAATATAAGCGGTTTTTGTCACCACTGTATTTTTTCTCCGGCGTAAACAGGTCGACTACCCATTCATGAGCTTTATTCATCCATGCACCTATGTCTTTACCTTGTTTCAAAAATGAAACATACAGATAACCCATCAAGCCTGCACTCAAATGTGCCACTGCTGTACTGGTACTTCTGGCAGCAACAGAAACATCTATTAACACGAAAATTGCAGCGATTATCCATATAGGTATCCCGCCATTCAGCATCTGGAAAACCCGGTATTGCGGTGCAAACGCTGCCGTTGCTATCACTAGGCACATGATAGATGTACCTCCACCCAGCATCTGTACATCCTTTTCTCCCAGCAAACTCCCGCTAAGTAAAAAGAAAAGACCTCCTACTAACCCGCCATATAAATAAACCGGGAATATTTTATCGTTCCCTGCCAGGTCTTGAAAAATATATCCGAACCCCCAAAGCCATAACATGTTACTGATGATCTGGAGAATACCAAAGTGAGTGAACATATAGGTTAGAAATGTCCACGGCTTTCCGCCAAGTTCATAAAATGAAGAAGGTAAAGTAACCCAAGGCATTGCATCCTGGTGAAACAATCCTTGTGGATTTTCAGCTTTGCTGTAGCTCAACACATATATCAGGTACAGCAAATTCAGCATCACAAAAATGATCAGGTTAATACTGATCAGTACGATCAACGAATTATACGTTTTACTCCAACTTGCTTTTTCTGTAAAATAATCCCTGCTTCCCATTCCTGATTTTTTTATGATACCAGCTTCAGTTCTTATGGCACCGTTCCTTGCGTCGCACACTTGTACTAATGTACTTTCTTCATCAATAAAAAGTTCTGCGGTTCTTTTTATTCCAAAACAATACCATTAAAAATCCGAACAATGCTCCGCCCAAATGTGCAAAGTGAGCTACATTATCACCTGCTGAGTTTTGGAAAGTGGCAAACAACTCAATAGCAATATATCCTATTACAAACCATTTGGCTTTTAACGGTAAAAAGAAATACAGGTAGATATAAGTGTTCGGAAATAAAAATCCAAACGCAACTAGGCAACCATATACCGCACCCGAGGCACCGACAGTTTCCCCGTTTAATGCTCTACGTAAAACCATGTTCCCATTTTCAGGTGTAACTGCCATAGATTCTGTAGCATACCTGCTCATAAAATTATATAGCTCTACCTGCGAGTTGATGGCATTATACTCGTTGATTATCTGCTGGTATTCGAAATATAAAGTGATCATGTGGCACAACGCAGCACCTAATCCACAAATGAGGTAGAATGTAAGAAAACGCTTTTGCCCCCAAACATTTTCGAGAATTGATCCAAACATCCACAACGCAAACATGTTAAAGAAGAGGTGACCAAAATCTCCGTGCATAAACATATGCGTTACAAACTGCCATGGTTGAAACAATTCGCTTTGCCAGGTATGTAATGCAAAAATGGGCTCTAAGGCATATGGAGAATTTCTAAAAGTAACCTGCGCTAAAAACACCAATCCATTAATGATCAGCAGGTTTTTAATTACAGGAGGTAATATTTCAAATCTGGTAGGCCTGAATTGTGTCATGTAGCGTGAAGTTAATTCTTCTTCAATTTCAATTGAACAACATTTTCTATATGATGTGTATGCGGGAACATATCAACCGGCTGAATTTTCTCCACTGAATATTTTTCATCAAGTATTGAAAGATCCCTGGCCTGGGTAGCAGGATTGCAGCTCACATACACGATTTTTGGCGCTTCCATTTCCAGCAATTTTCGTGTCAGCTTTTCATGCATCCCTGCTCTTGGCGGATCAGTGATGATCACATCCGGTTTTCCATGATCGGCAAAAAAGGCATCGTTGCATACATCTATCACATCGCCGGTAAAGAATTCCGCATGATGAATATTGTTAAGCGCAGCGTTTTCTTTTGCATCAACAATGGCTTCAGGAACGGTTTCCACACCAATGATCTTTTTAGCACCCTTACTTACAAAAATGCCGATGCTCCCTGTGCCGCAATACAAATCATATACAATTTCATTCCCGGTCAGCTCCGCAAAATCCCTGGTAACCTTATACAACTTCTCAGCCTGTTTGGTGTTTGTTTGAAAGAAAGACTTTGGACTGATCTTAAATTGAAAATCTTCCAGTTTTTCAATGATGTATCCTTTACCCGAATATACTTTCGGGGTAAGCTCATACATGCTATCGTTGAACTTTGTATTGATGGTATATAACAAAGTAGTAACCGACGGAAACTGGTCTATGATGTAATCCAAAACCAGTTTTCGCTTAGCTTCATCTTCATGGCCCAAAACCAGATTCACCATTAACTCACCCGTAGAAGCATACCTGATCTGCATATTCCTCAAAAAGCCATAATGCTGTTTGATGTCATGAAAAGTCATTTTTTGAGCTACTGCAAAATCTCTTATAGCATTCCTGATCTGGTTAGTAGGTTCTTGTTGCAGGTAGCAAACATGAATAGGAACTATTTTATCAAATACACCTTTCGCATGAAAACCAGCTACGCTTTCTTCATTGGATACTTTCGCTCTTAATTCTTCCGAGCTCAGATATTTTTTATTGCTGAAAGTGTATTCGATCTTATTACGGTAATGTCTTGTCTCTTCAGCGCCAATGATGGGAAACATTTCCGGCAGCTGAATCTTTCCAATACGCTTTAGTGCTTCAGCCACTTGCTTCTGTTTATAAGTGAGCTGTTTTTCATAAGGAAGCATTTGCCATTGGCAACCACCACAAATACCAAAATGAGAACAAAACGGGTTAACTCTATCTTTTGAATACTCAACAAAGCTTACAGGAAATCCTTCACCCCAATCCTTTTTATTTTTAAAAAGCTGCACATTTACTACATCACCTGGTACTACATTTTCTATGAAGATCACTTTGCCGTCTACCCGTGCAAGTGATTTCCCTTCAGCAGCATAATCTTCAATAAGTACATTTTCTAAAAATGGCTTTCTCTTTCTTTTCACGGGGCAAATGTATTTGATTTTTGATGCCATTAGTACTACAGATAAAGTGCTTGCGACGCAACGAGGATGCTATGAAAAACTGTAGCTGGTATCTATTAAACCAGCATTAATTGACAGTTGATTAACACGGCTAAAGGCCATTTTAAGTAAGTTTACATCCCTAAAAAGTACACATGAAGGCAGTTTTACTTTCACTAAGCTTATTATTCACGATCTGTTCTGTTTCTGCACAAAAAACGACGAAACCCGTTTTAAAAACACCTGTTAAGAAAACTACACAAAAACCGTCTGCGGGATATGAGATCAAAGTGAAGATCACTCCTTTGAAGAATACATTAGTCTATTTGTATAACTATTACGGTAAATTCTACCAAGCTGCAGATTCAATCGTTTTGAATAGTAATAGCGAAGGTGTGTTTAGGGGGAATAAAAAACTTCCGCAGGGCATTTACCTGTTAGTTACTGAAAAAAGGGTAAGGTTGTTCGATGTGCTGATGGATAATATTCAGAACTTTTCTATTGTTGGAGACACCAGTAACCCGGAAAAACCAAAGTTCACCGGCTCAAAAGAAAACGATCTTTATCAACAATACACAGCCTTTCTTGAAACGAAGGTCCCTAATTTAAATGCTTTAAGTAAGCAACTCGCCGGAGCTGGTACTAAAGAAGACTCAGTGAGAATTCAGGCTTCTATAACCGCAGCGAATAAAGAGCTCCAGGTGTATCGCGACAATTTTGTGAAGCAACATCCGAACTCTATGTTGGCTGCATTCTTTAATACGCTTAAGCGCCCTGAAGTGCCTGAATTTAAAAATGTAAACGATAGCCTGCGACAGATATATACCTATCGTTATATCCAAGAACATTATTGGGATGATGTTGATTTTGGAAACGAAGCACTGGTACGTACTTCTTTCTTTGAACCTAAATTGGAAGAGTACTATAAATATTACGTTCATCCGGATCCTGATAGTATAATTAAACAGGTGAAGTATATGTTGCTATCTTCAAGAGGCGCAACGGAAATGTATCGATACCTATTGGCGAAGTTTACCAACAAATACATCAGCCCGGAGATCATGGG